>JAEUUS010000516.1 GCA_016787545.1 Saprospiraceae bacterium | reverse complement strand
GTTTTGACCATGGTGTAGTGAATCATGTCTTCAAACACGATTTTTTGCCCAACTTTCAGCGGTTTATCGAAGGCATACTCCTCCATGAAATCACCACTCAAACAACTTACGCCGCCAAGGCGGTAAAGGTTGGGTTTGCCTGCTGTTTCCTCGCTCGCGCCGCGCACACGCGGGCGATAGGGCATTTCCAGGGTGTCAGGCATATGTGCTGTAAACGAAACATCCAGGATGGCGGTCCGCACACCCTTATTTTTAACAATATCCAGTACGGTAGCTATCAGCACCCCGGTATCCCAGGCAAACGCACTTCCAGGCTCCAAAATCACCTGCAAATGCGGCCAACGTTTGCGGAAAGCCTTCAGTACTGATATCAAGTGCTCCACATCATACCCCTGACGGGTCATTAAATGTCCTCCGCCAAAATTCACCCATTTCATTCTGGGCAAAAACGCTCCGAATTGTGCCTCAAAATGCTCCAGTACCTGCTCCAGATCCTGGCTCGTACTTTCACATAACACATGAAAATGCAGACCTTCAATGCCCTCCGGAAGTTTACCCTTAAAATTCTCGGCAGGTTCGCCCAAACGGGAGCCGGGCGCTGCCGGATTGTACAAAGCCGTTCCTACCGGCGACCAGCCCGGGTTGACCCGTATACCCGGACTCACCGGATGAGGCGCTTTTTCTACTCTCTTTTTGAAGCGTTTCCACTGACTGATGGAATTGAAGGTAACATGGCTGGAATACTGCAATATTTTACCAAACTCCCTGGGCACATAGGCCACCGCATAGGTATGCGCGAGGCTTTTCATTTCTTCAAAACAAAGGCGCGCCTCACTCAGTGAGGATGCCGTGGCGCCTTTTACATATTCCCGCACAATGGGGAAGGCGCTCCACATAGCAAAGCCTTTAAACGCCAGGATAATCTGTACATCGGCTTCCCGTTGCACGCGCGCAATGAGTTCCAGGTTTTTGCGCAGGCGGGATTCTTCCAACACAAAACAGGAAGAAGGAATTTTTTTCAGATCCATTATTTGTTGTGTAATGCTCAAATCAGTCCCCTGGATTTCAGTTCCAGGTATTTGTTTATGGTATTCAGCGTGAGGTCCTGTGGTTTGGTGAGTACCGCCTGTATGCCGTACTGCCGCAATTTGGTCACCATTTCCTTTTTATCCTGCAGAAACTGGCGCGCCACGGTTTGACGATACATATCTGCCGTAGTAACCACTTCTTCCTGTGCCAGTTTCCGAATTTCCGTATTTTCAAAAAACACCACCACCAGGAGGTGTGCCCGACCCAAGCGGCGAAGCGTTGGCAAGGCGCGCTCCAGGGCATACATACTTTCAAAATTGGTAAACAGCAACAACAACGATCTCGCACCGATCAAACGTCTGACCCCTTCATACAGCAATTCGTAATTCGACTCCACCGGACGTTCTTTTTCCCTGTACAGACTTTCCAAAATTCGGTTCAGCTGCCCGGTATCACGTTCTGCTTTCAAGGTGGCGCCAATTACATCGGAAAAGGTGAGCAAGCCAGCCTTATCTTGTTTTTTCAGGATAATATTACTGATCGCCAGGGCCGTATTAATGGCATAATCCATCAAACTCAGTCCTTCAAAAGGCATCCGCATTACCCGACTTTTATCCACGATACAATACACCTGCTGACTGCGTTCATCTTCATATTGGTTCACCATGAGCGCCGCTCTCCTGCTACTGGCCTTCCAGTTGATTGAGCGGTAATCATCGCCCTGAACATAGTTTTTTATCTGGTCAAACTCGTAGGAATGGCCAATACGGCGCATCTTTTTAATACCTGAATCATGAGCAATATGCCGCATGGCGCGGAGTTCATATTGTTTCATCTGAATAATACTCGGGTACACAGCCACCTGCTGGGCCTGTTCAAAAATCAGGCGTCGTTCCAGCAATCCAATCCTTGTTGACACAAACACATTGATATGACCAAAATCATACGTGCCCCTGGAAAGCGGTAAGAGAATCCGATTTAATATTTGTGATTGTCGGGCCGCAAGACCGATTTTAACTTCCTCATCCCGGGTTTGAAACTGCTCCGGCAATTCATCCGCAATACTCAGCCGGAGATATAAATTAGTCTGATTTTCTACCAGTAACCGAACAGTATTTGGATCTGAAAGGGAAAAAACCGGATTCAACTCCCGGCGACAAGTCACTGCCGGTTTACGGGCAAATAGCAACAGAAAATCCGTACACACCAACCCCAGAAACCCTACCAACATCGTCTGGGCCAAAGGAAACATCCAGCTAAACGGGTACGAAGCAGCAAACAGTGTCGCTACCGAGCCCAAAAACCAGAAAAATCGATTGGAAAGGTACATACTTGCGATTTACGACTTTCGACTGACGACAGCAGCATAGGTTTTGCCACGTTTTTCGGCAAAAAAATCAAATACCAGAGAAACCACCCCCTGTGCAAACAACCCGGCGCCCAGTCCTTTCGTGAACGAAAGTGTATCGTTCACCAGAATGATCGCCAAACCAACCACTATAAAGGCTGCTTCGGCCCATTTTAATCGCAAAAAATTCCGCATAACAGCTTCCATCCTTTGGGTTTCCTGTGAATGAAATTCATCCGGCGACTCTTCCAGCAACTGTTCCAAATCTCTCGCTTGTAAGTCAGAGCGTCTGGCTATGGTAGCACCGGTCATAATCTGCACAATTCCAATTAGTACCAGCGGAATAGATAACCCGGTATAAAAGGGCGCTCCGGCACTGAGCATCACGCCACCGCCCACAGAACATGCGGCAATACCGATGGAAGCAACCAATTGACCGCCAATTTTTTCGGCCTGGAAATAAATCCGGATAGCATCCTTCATGTCTAATCAATTTTGGAAAAATTCACCTGAGCATCGGGGCGCAGGAAAAGCATTCCGGTGGTACAAACGGTGTCTCCAGACCTTAGCCCATCTGTAATTTCAATGAAGCCAGCCTGTCGCACACCTGTTTTTACGGTGACAAATGTAGCCTTTCCGCCCTTGCTCAGGATTACTTTTTTATCCCTGGCCTGCGGGATTACCGCCTGGTTAGGGATCATTAAGGCCTGCGGTTTATTACCAAGGGCCAGACTTACCTCTGCAAAGGCGCCAGGCAACAAGCCCCGGCTATCGCCCACCGCGGCACGCACCTGCAAATCGCGGGAACCCTCGTTGATTCTTTGTTCGGTTGCCTGGATAGTTGCCCTGTGCAGGGCGTTGCTACCTTCTACTGAAAATTCAAGCGTTTGACCAATCCGGAGTTGCTGGCTGTATTTTTCCGGCACAGCAAAATCAAGTTTCAGGGCAGAGGCGGAACGAAGTGTTGTGATGGGAGTAGCGGGCGTAACATACGCGCCCGGGCTAATGCGCCGAAGGCCTAAGACCCCATCGTAGGGCGCACGAAGTTCTGTTTTGGCCAGATTAACCCGCAGGAGTTCTATATCCGCCCGAAAGGTTTGGGTTTGCAGCACTGCGAGGTCATATTCCTGCTGACTGACGCCTTTAACTTTTAACAGTTCACCCAGACGTTGCTCCGTTATTTCAGCCTGTTTGAGTTGCGTCTCGAGTTTTCTGAGCTGGGTTTTCAGGTCTTCATCAAAAATTTTCAACAGCAATTCGCCTTTTCGAACAGCCTTGCCTTCCGGCAAATTCAGGCTCACTACGCGACCCGAAGCCTCCGGGTGTAGTTCTGTTTCCTCGGCAGGCACCAGATTGCCACCTGCTGTAACCTTTTCGGCTAAGGCTGTAGGTTTTACCACATACCCTTCAACGGCATTAACCGTAAGCCCGGCTTTGGGAGGCGCCGCAGCACCGGGCTGTTGTTCGGTTTTACCACAGGAATTCAGCAGGATAAAAACAAGGGAGAAGAGTGGGAGATATCTCATTAAAAAATGATTTTGGGCGAGGCTTTTCTCTTTTAAAGGGCTAAAGATATAAAGAACCGCTGGGAGGGTGTTTTGTTTCAGGCCTAATTCTCCGAATTGCTTCGTTTACGCTTGAAGCAGCAAAAGTCGCCTTTCAGGCTTAAAAGCGTATAAAGCATTGATTTTCATTGAAAAATCAAACAAGCAATGACACCATCAAAAAATATTTGGGCAAAATTTTAATTGATTATCAACGAATTACGTGCTATTTGATAAAAAACTTTTGCCAATACCTTGCACAGGGGCCGGAGTCGTCTTACTTTTGCGGCCTCTTTGAGCAAAGGTGTGGGAAATTGACCCGTTTACTTCATTCCTATGGCTCATGCAAACGTTTCAAATTATTTTCAAAAAATGGATACACTGAGCTATCGGACGGTTTCCGTCAGCAAAGAAAATGCGGAGCACAAGTGGTATGTCGTAGACGCTACGAACCAAATCACCGGACGTATGTGTGCAGAGATCGCTTCCATTCTGCGCGGAAAAAACAAACCGTCTTACACCCCACATGCCGACACGGGCGACTATGTCATCGTGATCAACGCCGAAAAGGTTCGTTTCACGGGCAAAAAATGGGATCTGAAAGAATACAAAAATCACTCTCACCACCCAGGTGGATTGAAAGTGCTTACGGCCAGCGAAATGTTGGAAAAATTCCCGGAGCGCATCATTGAGCGCGCCATCAAGGGAATGTTGCCAAAAACCAAACTGGGCCGCGCCATGTACAAAAAACTATTCGTGTACACGGGCTCCGAGCATCCACACGCTGCTCAAAAACCAGAACCCATCACTTTTAAATAATGTGTTGAATGTGCATAATGTGCATAATGTGGCCAATGAGTGCGATAAACCCTCAATTCCCACATTTCCCACATTAACCACATTAACCACATTTCCACTTTACATTCTCACATTCTTGATATGGAAATGATAAATGCTGTGGGTCGCCGCAAAACCGCTGTCGCCCGCGTTTATTTGATGAAAGGAGAAGGAAAGATTACGGTGAACGGTAAGGATTACCGCGAATACTTTCCCCAAATTCACGTTCAGCACAACGTTACTGATCCGTTTGCTGTGGTAGGCATTGAAAATGCATACGACCTCAAAGTAAACGTACGTGGAGGCGGCTACAAAGGCCAGTCTGAAGCCGTTCGTATGGGTCTGAGCCGTGCGCTGGTTAAGCTTAACGAAGAGTTCCGTTCGCCGTTGAAGGCCCGGAAATTCCTCACGCGCGACAGCCGCGCCGTAGAACGTAAGAAATACGGTAAGCCAAAAGCGCGCAAGAACTTCCAGTTCTCCAAGCGTTAATGTTTGGAACAGAATTTACTTCTTCAACATTAAAACTCACCTTCTCATGCAGAAGCCAACATACAAGGAACTCCTCGACGCCGGTTGCCACTTCGGTCACTTGCGCAAAAAATGGAACCCAAAGATGACTCCATACATCTTCATGGAGCACAAAGGGGTACACATCATTGACCTCAACCGCACGGCCGACATGCTGGAGCGCGCAGCGCTGGCGATGAAAGCCATGGCTAAAAGCGGTAAAAAAATCATGTTCGTGGCTACCAAAAAGCAGGCGCGTGAAATCGTGCAAAAAGCTGCTGAAAGCGTAGGCATGCCTTTCGTAACCGAACGCTGGCTGGGTGGTATGATGACCAACTTCGCCACTATCCGCAAATCGGTGAAGAAAATGCAACATATCGAGCGCGTTCTGGCCGACACCACGTTGACCAGCATTACCAAGAAAGAACGCCTCATGTTCGGTCGCGAACACACCAAAATGAGCAAACACTTCGGCGGTATCGAACAACTCAACCGACTGCCTTCAGCTGTGTTCATCGTGGATATCCACCACGAACACCTGGCGCTGGCCGAAGCGAAAAAACTGAACGTTAAAACCTTCGGTATGGTGGATACTAACTCCGACCCAACCCTGGTAGATTTTGCGATCCCAAGCAACGACGACGCATCAAAGTCTATCGCATTCATCACCACCTACCTTACTAACGCTATCCGCGAAGGTTTGGAAGAGCGCAAAGCCGCTAAAGGTGACGAAAAAGAAGGCGCTGACGCATAACTATACCAACCGGCAGGTTAATTCTTGATGAATTCCAAACCTGCCGGTTTGTTCGCTGCTCAGGCCTCCATTCTTTTGCACCCTCGCTTTAGGGCGAGACCTTCTTTATTTTAAATTTTACCATAAGCAATGACAAAAGTTTCAGCTGCTGATATTGCCAAACTGCGCGAACTGACCGGCGCAGGTATGATGGACTGTAAAAAAGCCCTGGAAGAATCCAACGGCGACACCGAAGCTGCTCAGGATTGGCTTCGTAAAAAAGGAATTGCCAAAGCTGCCAAACGCGAAGATCGCGAAGCCAAAGAAGGCGTGGTAGTGGCTAAAATCAATGCCGACAGCACCAAGGCGATTGTAGTGGCGTTGAACTGCGAAACAGATTTCGTAGCCCGCAACGACAACTTCATTACGCTGACCAATAAAATTGCCGACGTAGCTCTGGCAAACTTCCCACAAACCCTGGAGGCGCTGCTTGCACTGCCTTTCGATGCCAGCGGTACCATCGGCGATAAAGTGGCCGAGCAAACCGGTATCATTGGCGAAAAAGTGGAAATCAGCCGTTATGAGCCCATCACCGGCGCGCAGATCCTGACCTATAACCACTCTAACAATAAGCGCTCTGTAGCAGTAGCATTGAGCAAAGCCGGCAGCAATTTTGAACAAGCCGGTCGCGATGTAGCTATGCAGATTGCAGCAATGAATCCGGTATCTGTTAGCCGCGATGACGTGGATCCTAAGATTATCGAAAAGGAAATCGAAATCGGCAAGGAACTGGCGCGCAACGAAGGCAAAGCAGAAGAAATGCTGGAAAAAATTGCTCAGGGTCGCCTGAACAAATTCTTCCAGGAAAGCACGCTGCTCAGCCAGAAATTTGTAAAAAACAACGACCAGACAGTAGATCAATACCTTCGTTCCTTAGACAAGGATCTGACTGTTACCGGCTTCAAGCACATTTCGCTGTAAGCTGAAATCCGAACACTTTGCACAAGCACAATACGCAAGCCATCCTGCCTCCGGTAGCGATGGCTTGCTTTTTTGTGGCCAGACAATTAAAATCATCCTTTCTAATCATTACAATCATCCTCCCATTCTTGCATCCATTGCTTAATTTGGGCCGGTTAAACTACACCATCCTCCTATTATGAAAATTCTTGTGACCGGCGCAGATGGACTTTTAGGTAGTCATATCGTACGGGAATTATTGGCCGATGGATATGAAGTTAAAGCATTTACCTTGCCAAACAGTCCATCCAAAACCCTAACCGGTCTTCCTATTGAACATGCACACGGCAATATTTGTCGACTCGAAGAGGTAGTTCAGGCCATGCAGGGATGCGATATGGTCATTCATGCTGCAGCAAGTACAAAAGTTTGGCCAACGAGAGCCAAAGACATCTGGGAAATCAACCTGAATGGCACCCAAAATATCGTGGAAGCTGCTATCCAATGTAAAATCCGGCGGCTGGTTTACGTAAGTTCTGCCAGCTCCTTTAGCCCTGGCAGCAAGGAACATCCCGGCACCGAAAACAATCCATTCAATGGGTATCACTATCAGCTGGATTATGTTGATTCCAAGTTCGCCGCTCAGGAGTATATACTCCGGGCAACCAAGGAAAAAGACTTGCCTGCCATATTGATCAATCCCACTTTTATGTTTGGAGAGTACGATTCGCAACCCAGTTCCGGCAAAATGATCGTAGCAGTATATCAAGGTACTCTTCCCGGATACACCAGTGGAGGTAAAAATTTTGTGTATGCCAAAGACGTAGCCAGAGCCAGTGTCAATGCCCTTACTATGGGTCGTATTGGCCAATGCTACATTGCCGGCAATACCAACCTGAGCTACCCGGAGTTGTTTGAAAAAATGGCCCGGATTATGGGTGTCAAAGCACCTGCAATCCGAATTCCCAACCCATTGATTATGGTTTATGGTTATCTTGGCACCATTTGGGGGAAGCTCATGAAGCGCCCGCCCGCACTAAATCACGCCACTGCCAGGGTATCCTGCGATCAGCAATATTACTCCGGGCAAAAGGCTGTAAATGAACTCAATATGCCTCAAACGCCACTGGAAACCGCCATTCTTAACGCATTTAACTGGCTAAAAACCAACCATTATTGCTAAGTCGATGGATTATTCTTTTGCCTGGCCGGAAGCTGCCTCAGAAGCCAATATTGTTATTGTATTGGTTACCATTGGATTTATCATTTTCTGGTTCACCGGAAAATCTGAAACGCTGTTGAACAAACAAGTGCAACTACATGGACAAGACAAGGGGCAGGAGCGACATGTTTTTTTAAAACGTTTGACCGGAATGGCTACATTCGGTCTGGTTCCAGCCCTGGTATTAATGGGCATTATGGGTTTTAGCTGGACTGATTATGGCGTAAAGGCTCAATTGGGCACTACTGCCCTGTACTGGATATTAGGTTTGTCGACCGTTATTATATTCATGACTTCACGGTCCACCAGAGCAGCAGACAACCTGGCACAATACCCCGAAATCCGGAGGCTGGACTGGACCAGAAATCTGGTTATTTGGAGCGCTTTATCCTGGATGGGTTATCTCGTCGCTTATGAACTGATGTTCCGCGGTTTTTTACTTTTTTCTTGTGTAAGAGCCTTTGGCGTTTGGCCTGCCATCATCATTAACACCTCTATCTATGCCTTGGTACATGTACCTAAAAATGCCAAGGAAGGAATCGGGGCCATACCATTGGGACTTCTGTTATGCATATTAACCCTGCAAACCGGGACCATCTGGGTTGCATTGATTGTACACTGGGTTTTATCTCTGGCGAATGAATGGTTTTCTTTGAAACATCAGCCTGATATGCGGGTTGTCGATTAATTCCACCATGAAAAGAATACTGATCACCGGCGCCACCGGTTACATTGGCGGCGTGTT
>JAEUUS010000455.1 GCA_016787545.1 Saprospiraceae bacterium | reverse complement strand
GAAAAGCTTGTCCGTTCCAGCACTCCATTTGAGTTCTGTACCTCCAGGCCGCCCTTATTGTCGGCCGTATTTTCCATAAATATGCAATCGCGTATGATCACGCCTGCGTTTTTCACATTGGAAACCGACATTCCGCCACCGTTGGCACCTCCATTGATGTTGGTTGCAAGGTTTTTTTCAAATTTGCAATGCTCCATCACCAGGCCATTTGCCCCAATACCGCTTACATAAACCCCGGCGCCTGAACTGGTACACATGTTCTGCCGGAAAACACACCGGCGGATATCGGGTGCGCCCTGACAATTTATGCCCCCACCATTAGTTGAAGCACCACCATCTGCCTGACCGCCCTGAATAGTAAAGCCATCCACTTCTGTTCCCAGGGTTGCTGAGGCACTAATGGAGAGTACGTGTTGCACATTATCAAACCGGGTAAGGGTGGAAAAGTCGTCATCCACATCATTGCCGTTCAAATCGCCGGAAAGAATGGTGGGATTGACCACCGGGTCGCGTTGACTGGCGCTGGTTTCTGTTCCGGCAAAACCGCCAAGGAGTTGGAGGTTCTTGTTTAACGTGAAAGTCGAAGTGGAGGCTCCGCCGGGGGCGGCTGGTTTGTAAGTGCCGGCCGCTACCCAAATCTGGTCTCCATCACTGGCGGCGGTCAGCGCCGTTTGCAAATCCATGTAGGCATCCGCCCAGGAGCTGCCGTTGTTCGCTCCCACCGCATCATCGTTAACGAACAATCTGTTCCCAAGCGGAGGGCCTGTCCAGCGGTAGCCCCCCCCTTGTGTGGCGTTGGTGATATAACTGCCGGCAAAGCCCGTTCTGGCATTTAAAAACTCCATAGCCCAAACTTCTATGTTCGAATTAAAGGTTTCCCAGGTATCGCCGTCATTGTATGAGACCATATAATTACTTGGGCTGGATACCATGATCCAGGTGCTCCGGGTGCCAGGGACATATTCGATCTGTGCCCCCCGGAAACTGGAAGGCACCGTGAGCGGCAATAGTGCCCATGTTTCTCCGCCGTCGGTCGAGCGAGCGATTTTTAAGGGATTGTAACCTAGTGCCAACCCGGTTTTGCCGTTTCGGAAACCGATGGAAGAGATGTAATTGGAACTGGTTAGAGGTGTTGAAAATACCTGCCAGGATTTGCCCCGGTCAGCGCTTCTAAAAACCCTTTTTTTAGTGGTTCCGAACCAAACAGTGTCGCCTACCACACTGAAAAAGCCGGCTAAATTATATATACCCTGGCCTTCACCTGGCAATTGCGGCGGCATATTCGGAGCTACAACCTTGGTCCATTGATTGCCCCCGTCGGTAGTGGTATAAACGGAGAATTGATCATTGAAAGAAGTTCCATACGTAGCACCATAGGCGAAGCCTTCGTTTGCATTCCAAAAATATATCCCTGCCGGGGTTTCATTGGATCCGGTAAATCCGGTGACCTGATGCGTCCAGCTGGCGCCGCCGTCGGTTGTTTTGTAGATTTTTCCCTTGATAGGGGTTTTTTCATCAGTTGTGGTGAGCCATGCTGTTTGACCGTCCAATGGATATATATATAGAGAGAATTGGTCTGCAGACACGCCACTCAAAGTTCCGGCCTGCCAGGTTTGGCCGCCATCCGTGGTTCGTGTATATTCATGGGTGGGCACATCAAACTGACTCGCATGCCAGGTAAAGCCCCAGAGGATGTTTTGGTTGACCGGGGCAATGCCTGCAAGGGCTCTTTGGGGAACGTTGATGCCGCTGCCGAGGCTGGTCCATTGGGCATCAGCGTTGTTCAAGACAAGGCAGAAGGCCCATAATGCAAAGGGTAGAAGGTAATTTTTCATGACGAAACAAGATTGTTTAATAAAAGATTGTTTGCGTCACAAAAAAGCACATATGATGAGGTCTTCCACTTTACCTATCGTTGCAAATGCATGCACGGATGTTGCAAAAAAAAGATACTTAATGCCCACCAAACCACAACTATGTCGATTGAGGTACATTCCATACGCTTAGCTCTTGCTCTAAAAACTCCAATAATCCAACCACTTTCAATTCATTGTTGTAGTGCCAGGCTTCTCCTTTTGGAACAATAACATACTGCGCATCCGGCTTTAAATCTTCTATACTTTGATAAAATCCTCTGGATGGTGTCGGTTTTACATCGTATTTGATTTCCAAACAAATCGTATGGCCTGTGGATGTTTTTATAGATTTTATCTTTGCAAATACTAAAGTGTGCTTTGTAATTTACAAAGATAAATATTTGGAATGGGCTATTTCGGACCATGTTTTCACAGGGTGTTGCCAATGTGTCTATCGTTACAAATGCATGCACGTAAGTTGCAAACAAGCGCTCTTCAAGATGAAATATGGAAAATCAATGCCGTTGCATCTCACTCGGAGCCACGCCAAAAACGTCACGGAAGGCACGGGAGAAATAATTCGGGCTGCTAAAACCGACCCTGAAACAGACTTCCGTTACATTTAGATCGGTGCCTAATAAAAGTTCTCTGGCCTTCTCCAGCCGCAGGTTTCGGATGAAAGTAGTGGCTGATTGCCCTGTCAGTGCCTTTATCTTTCGAAAAAGATTGGAACGACTCATGTTCAGGGCTTTGCAGAATTGGGGCATGTCGAAGTCCTCGTCGCTCATGTTTTCCTCAACGATTCGCAGGGCTTTTTGTAAAAAGCGCTCTTCAGGGTCGAGCGGGCCGTCGGATTTGTCTGTGGCTGATTTGTCAATTTTTAAATTACTGACAAATCTCGAAAACCGCTCCTGCAATCTCCGGCGAAGTACGATGAGTTTTTCGAGCCGCACGAATAATTCCTCCGGGTGAAAGGGTTTGGATAAGTAGTCA
>JAEUUS010000380.1 GCA_016787545.1 Saprospiraceae bacterium | reverse complement strand
TTTTTGATGCCTCCACACCATTCATCGGAGTAAATGAATTCTTCTACAGAGATATTCATTTCAATCTCATAGACGCCAGGCTTGTTGATGTTGCCGCTGGCGCTGATGAGTTTGGTACCGGTACTTTTTCCAATACCAATCTTGGCATATTCCTCGCCGCCGTCGTTCACGATTGGAACTACAGCGGAAATGGTTTCAACGTTATTTACCACGGTTGGGCACTGCCACAGGCCTTTTACAGCCGGGAATGGCGGCTTGATCCGCGGGTTGCCGCGTTTGCCTTCCAGACTTTCAATCAGGGCTGTTTCTTCGCCACAGATATAGGCTCCTCCACCGATGTTTACATACAGATCCAGATCATAACCTGAGCCCTGGATGTTTTTTCCGAGCCAGCCGTTGGCATAAGCCTCTGAGATGGCCTTTTCCAGAATGAAAAGAATCCAGGAGTATTCACCGCGTATATAAATGTAAGAAGTATTGGCTCCTAACGCATAAGAAGAGGTAATCATCCCTTCCACCAAAAGGTGTGGAATTTTTTCCATCAGGTAACGATCTTTGAATGTGCCGGGTTCGCTCTCGTCGGCATTGCATACGAGGTAACGTGGAACACCCTCCGGTTTGGCCAGGAAAGACCATTTCATGCCGGTTGGGAAGCCCGCGCCCCCGCGACCGCGCAAGCCGCTCTTTTTAACCTCTTCCACCACATCATCAGGCGACATGGTTTTGAGTGCTTTTTCCACAGAGCGGTAACCGCCGTGTTTGCGGTACACTTCGTAAGTGTTGATGCCCGGTACCTGGGCGTGTTCCAAAAGCAGTTTCCTTGCCATATATTCTTTTACGCTTAGCCTATTTTTTACCGCAGAGGCGCTGAGACGCGGAGAGTCAGGGTCGCTGAGGTTAAAAGTTGTTCACAAACCTTTTAAATCCGTTTTTAAGCAGGTGTACATTAAAATTAATGAGCAGTCCTACTTTTTTATTTGTTAGTTTGAGGTAACTAATAATTTGAGCATCATCCCCCCAAAGCCCCCAATAACCTCCCAGGCTCCTCAATGGGCCCTTCAAAATGGGTGTTCGGACAAACCGCTACCATGGCTCCATCTTCCTGCAACTCTGGCAGCCACTCCATGAGCAATTCCCAATCAATCTCCTCAACTTCATAATCATTGAATCCGGCAGCTTTTCTGAAAGCTTCAGCCAATTCCGGGCTTTGAAAAAACGGTATAATGTCCGTGTCATCATTGTCGCCCAGCAATGCCCAGCCCTCGTCATCTGATATTCCATACGCCATTTTATTTTTGGAAACATTCTCCAAAAAATGCTCCAGGCGCTTATCGCCCGGCATTTTGAAAATGGCCGTTACTTCTATTGGTGTCATAATCAAGTATGTTCAAGCCCTTTCGGCTTATGTTTCAAATTTTCTTACAATTGCCCCCTGTCCCCAAATCGCAAATCGCAAATCGTAAATCATTCAACCTCTTTATCAAACTCTGCTTCAAAATCAGCCTTTACGACCTCTGGTTTCATCACGGCACTTTGGAAGTTAGGCGTTGGAAACACAGCTACTTTAATGTTCTCGGTCTGGAAATCGTCTAACCATTCAAAAAACTCAAATAAATCCAGCGCTTCCACATGGTACTCATCAAAAGCTCCGTCGCCGGCTTGTTGGAATGCAGTAACAAATTCCGGATTGGGAAAAACAGCGAGGGCATCCTGATTTTCACCATCCACTTCCAGCATCAACCAACCTTCTTCATCCGCTAATCCCCAAACCTCTTCTTCCGCCGCGACAGCCCGGATGAAATATTTATACCGACTTTCCGGCTTTCGGGCCAGTATTTCGTCAAACTCTTTTTTGGTTAATGGCGGCATAACTATTTGGTTTGCAGGTATTTTCCAAGAACCCACACGTTTTCTCCATTTTGCCTTTGCACCTGATGCCAGGTAGCAAAAATCCTTGTTTCAAAAACATCAGCCTTCACTTCTGCGCCAAATTTGCCTTTTTTAGGATCATCGTAACTGATCAAAAAAATGTTATTTGAAGCATCTGATTGCAGAATATTGACCGTTTTGCCTTTTGCCAATGTTATTGTCCCACCTGCACCTCTCATGCTTACCGGTTTGCCAAGAATTCCTTCCCCTTCAGATTGAACCACCTTATAGGTAATCATTTTTACCATTTCATTTTCATCAAAGGTTCCTTTGTTGTCTGAACTAAAGGTAGCATCACTTTTCATGGCTACGTTTTTGCCAATAATCTGACCTTTTCCGGTGCCCACTATGTCCGATTCAGAAGAAGCTAATCCTTCTTTTTGAGCTAATTCTTTTTGTTTGTCTAGTTCTTCCCGACTCATGGGTTGGCCGGCAGCTTGAGGTGCTTCAGGGGAAACAGGGGCTTTTGGTTCCTGCTCATTTTTACAGGAAATCATCAGGCCAGTCAGACAAAGAAGTATGAGTATTTTTTTCATGTTTATTTTATGATTTAGTGCATTTTCCAGGTGCCTTTACTGATTTTGCCAGTACGACAATCATCCAGAAACTGGTCCATTTTGGCTTCTGTCAGGTGTTCGTGAAAAAATTCACCCACCTGCATCATAGGTGCATATCCACAGGCGCCCAGGCATTCCACTTCTTTAATAGTGAACATACCGTCCGGTGTGGTTTGGTTTTTCCCAATACCTAACTTCAGCTTAGTGTATTCAATGATCCGCTCAGCACCCTCAATGGCACAAGGACCTGTGTGGCAAAATTCCAGCACGTATTTCCCAACTGGGGATAAATTGAACATGGTGTAAAATGAAGCTACTTCATATACCTCGATGGAAGTAATGCCGAGAGTGGAAGCTACTTCATCCATTGCTGGAACACTCAGCCAACCATGGTTTTCTTCCTGTGCAATATGTAGCGCACGCAACAAGGCACTTTTACCCCGGCCTTCAGGGTATTTTTTCATGATGCCCAGTACTTCATTCCGGGCAGCTTCCGAATATTTAAACGGCGGTGCGTCGTGAGTTGCAGTATGCATTTGACAAACTTGAATTTTTAATGATCAGTTTTTTGGCGGCTCACATTTGCTCACGCATCCAACTCCCCTGCGATTACATTCATCGAACTCATGGTAAGGATCGCATCTGAGAGCATAGACCCCTTAATCATTTCAGGATAAGCCTGGTAATATATGAAACAGGGCCGACGGAAGTGCAAGCGGTATGGCGTTCGTCCACCATCACTGATGAGGTAGAAACCCAACTCACCATTGCCGCCTTCTACACAATGGTATACTTCGCCAACAGGGATCGGTGTTTCCTGCATTACCACTTTGAAATGGTAAATAAGGGCCTCCATTTTGGTGTACACGTCCGGCTTGTCTGGCAGGTAGAATTCCGGTACATCTGCGTGGTAAGCTCCTTCAGGAAGGTTATTGTAGGCGTCGTTGATGATTTTCAGCGATTGACGGATTTCTTCCTGTCGTACCATGAAGCGATCGTATGTATCACCGTTTATGCCAACCGGAATAATAAAATCAAAATCTTCGTAAGAAGAATAAGGCGACATCACCCGTACATCATAGTCTACCCCTGCTGCGCGAAGATTCGGTCCGGTAAAACCATAAGCCATGGCCATTTCAGCCGTAATTGGTCCGGCTCCGATGCAACGATCCATGAAAATACGGTTGCGTTCCAACAATCCGCCGAACTCCTCAAAACGAGGCGGGAAGGTTTTCAGAAAATCCTTCAGTTTGGCGTGGAATGCCGGGGTAAAATCGCGTTCCATGCCGCCAATTCGACCAATATTGGTGGTCAGACGAGAGCCACAAACCTCTTCGAACAGGTCGTATATGCGTTCACGCTCCTGGAACATGTAGGTAAAACCGGTCAATGCGCCGGTATCAACCCCGATTACCGAGTTGCAAACCAGGTGGTCGGCAATACGGGAAAGTTCCATGATGATGATGCGCATGTACTGCGCACGTTTGGGCAGTTCGCAGCCAATCAACTTTTCCACCGTCATGTGCCAACCCATATTGTTGATAGGGGAGGAGCAATAGTTCAGACGGTCGGTAATAGGTGTAATCTGGTTATACGGACGACGTTCGGCCAGTTTTTCAAATGCACGGTGAATGTAACCGATGGTGGGTTCGCCACTCACGATCTTTTCACCGTCCATTTTCAGCACGTTTTGGAAAATGCCGTGCGTGGCCGGGTGTGTTGGACCCAGATTCAGGGTTGCGAGTTCTCCGTCGAGGTTATCGAGAGAGGAAAAATATGATTGAACTTGCATGGTTTCAAGTGCTTAGTCAAAACTTCTGCCTTCATGGCCTTCACGACCAAAGAAACGGTCGTCTTTGTCTGTACGTGTTCCATCTTCCAGTCGGTACTCCTTACGCATCGGGAACACTTCCATATCGTCCACATTCAGGATGCGGCGCAGATCCGGGTGCCCTGTGAATACCACCCCGAAGAAATCGTACTCCTGGCGCTCCTGCCAATTGGCGGAAGGCCAAAGCGTGCTGACGGTTGGCACGTGGGCATCTTCTTTAGGGAAGTAAATTTTCACCCGGATGCGGACGTTTTTGGCCCAGTTATGCAGGTGGTAAATCATGCCGAGTTCTTGTCCGGCATTTTCCGGATAGTGAATGGCGCAGAGGGAAGTCAGAAAATTGAACCCAAGTTGTTCGTCGTCCCGAAGCGTTTGCAGCAATGGGTAGAGTTTTTCCCGGGTGGTGTGGATGTTCAGGATGCCGTCCAGTGCGGTATCGTGGGCGGTTACGGCGCCGGGCATTGTTTCTGCCAAACGGCCAAGTATCTGTTCGCTTTCCATCACATTAACCGATTTGATATTTTTCCATGAGGTGTTGGTATTCCGGGCTGTGGCGACGACGGAGTGGTTCGTTTTTAACCAATTCCTGAATTTTCAGGATACCGTCGATGATTTGTTCCGGGCGCGGAGGGCAGCCGGGTACATACACGTCCACAGGAATGACTTTATCAATGCCCTGCAACACAGAATAGGTGTCAAAAATGCCGCCAGAACTGGCGCAAGCGCCAACGGCAATGACCCATTTGGGTTCTGCCATTTGGGTGTAAACCTGTTTGAGAATCGGGCCCATTTTTTTGGCAATAGTGCCCATCACCATCAGCAGATCAGCCTGTCGGGGGGAAAAGGAAAGGCGTTCCATACCAAAACGAGCCAGGTCGTAATTGGTACCCATGGTAGCCATAAACTCAATTCCACAACAGGAAGTAGCAAATGGGAGAGGCCATAAAGAATTGGCGCGAGCCAATCCGACCGCTGAAGATAGTTTTGTAGCGAAGAATCCTTCGCCGCTGTAACCTTCTGGTATTTCTACTTGATTTGACATGATTTTTGGTTGACTTTCTGATTCCGTGTTGAAGTTTATTTTACGCTTCAAGACCTCCTGCGGGCGTTATTTGTCCCATTCAAAAGCGCCTTTGCGCAAGACATAATAAAATCCGACAAGGAAAATGGCTACAAACATCACTACTGCCAGAAATCCTTCTGTCCCCATTGCCCGAAAATTCACGGCATAAGGGTAGAAAAAGATAACCTCAACGTCGAACAAGACGAAAAGGATGGCAGTCATAAGGTATTTGATCGACACAGGAATACGAGCATTCCCCTGGCTTTCAATACCACATTCGAAGTTTTCGTCTTTCTTTTTGCTGTGACGGCGCGGACCCAGGCGAGGAACAACGATGAGCACTAAAGCAACGAATCCCAGAGCGACCAGGGATTGCATAATGACGGGTAGATATCCGGTTGGTTCCATGATATTAATGAAACAGGGAGTTTGATGCGTGGTGATTCACCAGGCGCGGCAAAGGTAGCCAAATGGTTTTGACATTTATTCCTCCAAAATAGTAAGAACTACACGAAGTGAATTTAGTTTAGAATTTTTCAACCTTTGCTGATCCGAAAAACCTCCATTTTTGACTTAAAATCGCTTATGAACAAGGATTCTATCATTGCACTTGGCATCACTTTTTTAGTGCTGGCCTTTTTATGGGTTGAAAAATCTGCGGAAGAATCAGTTGCTGCGCCTTCAGAGGACTCCAGAATGGCGTTCAACGCCAAATACGGCAGCCCGCTGCTGGATGGTAAAGGCGACGACTCCGTCTGGCAATCAACAACCTGGTTGCCGCTGGATCAGTGCTGGCTGGGTACGCCGCCCAGTGCATCAGATTATACCGGCCGATATAAATTACTTTGGGATGAAAGTCACCTGTATGTGCTGGCTGAAATCCTGGATGATACCCTCATTGATATTCACCAGGATGGCCTGCTGAAATATTGGGACGATGATTGTCTGGAAATCTTTGTGGATGAGGATGCTTCAGGTGGCAACCACCAATATAATTACAATGCCTTTGCCTACCACATTGCCCTGGATGGCAAGGTGGTGGACATTCGCCCGGACAGTGCTTTTGCTTATTTCAATGACCATTGTACCACCCGAAGGAGTACGGAGGGTAAACGTAGCGTTTGGGAAGTGGCGGTGAGGCTGTACGATGGCAAACAGTACTCAGACGAAGTTGATGCGGACAATATCCCCAAAATGCTGAAAAAAGGCAAAAAAATGGGCTTTGCGCTGGCTTACTGCGACAATGACCATTCGCCGGAACGTGAGAACTTCATGGGTTCCGTTCCGGTAGCCGGCGCCGACAAAAACCGAGGTTGGATTGATGCGGGTATTTTTGGCCTGCTTAGTTTGGAATAGCGGTTACTTCATTAACCACAATTTTTGGGTAGAGCGTCCTCTCGGGGTTTGTATGCTCAGGAAATACACCCCGGCAGGGAACCTACTCAGGTCGGGCGACAGGGTATTAGCGCCGGCATGTATTTGCCATTGGCCCAAAGATATTTGCCTGCCATCCAGGCTACTTAGGTACATATCAATGCTTTCGGCAAAGGCAGATTCCCATAATACAGATATTGCTCCAAAACTCGGATTGGGCGCAATGCTCCAGCGTTCAGGCTGCTTTTGGGGCATAAGCGCCTGCGTAGTAGACTGCAGGTGTGCTGCAATGGAATCTGCTGAACAGCGCCAGAGGCCATGCGCTTCGGTGGCAGCGTAGAGGTATCCATCCAGCATGTAGTATCTGCTTCCCTGAGGAATGAATGTATCTACGGACATCGACCCATATAGTGGAATCCGGCTATTGAAAGGCAAGTTAAAAAGACTTGTCCAGTGCTGACCAGCATCACCGGAGACAAATAATTGATGCTTATAGTGGAGGAAATGCCAATCTGTAGTGACATACGGAATCACGCTTTTTTGCCACTCATCCACTGTAAATGATGAAGTGATGGTCCAGTTGGCGCCAAAATCTGTGCTTTCTGCAAATTGTACCGGCCCGCTGTTTTGAGGATTATTCTGCAGGATCAATTTGTCCCCCTTCACCAGGATTCTGTTGGCTGCAAATGGTAATGAATGTTGTGTCCAGGATACTCCAATATCTTGTGAAATAAAAATCTGATCGCCATATAAGGCTACTAAGCGATCCTGGATGCTCACAACCTCAATAACACTATACTCCGGCAATTCCCCTGCGTTCCAACTTCCTCCATTGTTTTGACTTTGCCAGAATTTAATATCCAGATTGGAATATAATATAAGATTATTTTGGTGAGAAATCAAACCGGATGGTTTAGCAGTAACTAAAACCGGGTTGTTTAGCCATGTTTCACCACAATCATTCGAGCGTTGGACAAAAGGTGGCAGATATCTAAAGGAGTAACCATTAAAGTCGCCAAGGAAATTGCTTGCATAGGCATAAAGATTAAAGAAAGGGTCGGTTGTTTGAGTGAAAGATAATAAGGGGTTATTTGAAAAGTACCAACCACCTTCCTTATTACCAGCACCTAAAGCTTGAACCCATATTGTTTGACAAGTACTCCTAAAAGAACCGACTTCTGCTGATAAGCCGATGGATTTGCTCGTCCATGATTGCCCATTATCTTCGGAATTGAGGGTTTGGAACAGGTCAGTATTTACCCAATAAGAGTTCGAGGCTGGAAAAAAAGCATTGGGTTTGGCTGTTTTACCCTGTTCTCCATGGTAAATATGCTGCAGGTTCGAAGGATTGGAAAATAGTCCGGTGAAAATCCCAGATTCTGTCAGCAGGTAAAACTTCCCATTTTTAAACTGTACATCAACAGACATCAAAGTCTCCCCAACAGGTAATGATACCGAAGTCCAGTTTTGACCAAAATCCGTGGTGCTCCACCATGTGTTATCATTTTTGAGTAGGTGAAATACCCCTTGATGAAACCCTACCTTGAGAATGTTGGCATAATTAGCTGAGGCGCCGCTTAAATTGATGGGTTGTTCGTTTAATTGACCCACCGCTGCCTGACTAATATACCCAGTGGGGTTATTTCCCTTTACATAGGCGAATGTATCGGTTTCAGCGTAAAGATAATTTAGATGGGTTGCTCCATTTAGCCATGTGACCCCACCATCCGTAGAGCCCTTGACCACAGTTGAGGGAAAGAAGTTAAGTGTTGTATAATAAGAGTAGTTGAATACCAGCAAGTTGTCATTGGGAGCTTGTATCTCAAATGGTTGATTGTAATATGGTGTCTCAGGCTCTTGAATGAGTTTTTCAACCAAATTCCAGGTTGCGCCGAAATCACCGGAACGCCATATTTGATGTAATTCAATTACGGTGAAAGGGAAATTGGGTTCCAATGATTTAGGCTCCTCCGCAATCACGATCACCACAGAATCCTTTGCAAATAACTGCCGGATTCGTTTGCGACCAAAGCTTTCTACCATTTCCCAGGATTCACCGTTATTGGTGCTAACAAACAGGGTTTCTTCTGCCGCAGCAAAGATCCGGCCGCTTGTTTCCGCATATTGATGAATCCAGGCTGGTGGCCCCGCCATTCGTTCCCAGGAAAGGGACAGAGAATCCGAAAAGTCTGGAAATTGGGCAAAAAGCGTGAAAAATTGAAAAGTGAACAGGCAGGTCAGGGTGTATTTGCGCAGCATCTTTGATTATATTTTTTACAAAATAAAAGCCTCCGAACCATTCCATGGGAGAGGTTCGGAGGCTTTGACAAATTTCCGTCAAAAAAACTGGTTAATCAGGTTTTTTACCGCCTTTCAGGAAGCCTTGCACGGATTTCAGGGTGTCCCACTGATCATTGGCTGCCAGGTTGGCCTGGGAGGGCCAGGTGCCCGGATCGTGCATGGCTAATTGCGGACCAGCTGTGGCAAGGATTTCTTTTAATCGCGCTACATCTGCTTCTGCCAATTGACGATAGGTATAGATTTCGTAATGATTGAGGAGCATTTGGATCTTGGGGCCAATGCCTTCCACCACCGTTAAGTCGTCGCGCTCCTGGGTATCAGAAGTCGGCTCGGGTGATTTACTCACGGAATTATTCGTTTTTTGACGACCAGTTCTGCCGGGTTTGGGATCAGGAACAGCCACAGGTTCTATGGTGAATACCGGACTTGAAGGCAGTTCAGGTTCCGGAGTAACTGGTTCTGATTGTGGTGTGATCTCGATTTCCGGAACCTCAATCTGCATTTCGGGAGCTGCGGACTCTGTAGGGAGAAAAGATTCAAAGGTGATTCCTTCGGTTGGCTCTACATGGGGTTTTTCTGTAGTCAAATCCTGGATTTCCAAAGGAATATTGTCAGAAATTGGCGTCTCAGGCGTGTAAGACAAGCCTAATTCCGTTTCAACCTGACGGTTTCTTTTTTGGGTGGCATCTAATTCCTGATCCAGATAGGCAGCCCGTTCTCTTGAGGAAGTCAAATCTCTGTTGAGGTTTACTATTTGAGCAGTCAACGCAGAATTGTCCGTTTCTGCTACCGTGGCCCGGGTCTTTAAACTTTCCATTTCCAGGCGCAAAGTATCCAGGGTAACATGCAAACTCTGGTTATCTACTTTCAGCCGATCCAATTCCTGTTTAAGTCGGCCCCAAAGGATCCAGCCCAGCCATAGGCCGATGAAAAATGCCCCCAGGAGCATAATCAAAATCTCGACAGTATGTGTAGCAAACGGGTTATTTTCGAACATAATGGAGTATTTAAATGGTTGGCGGTGAATTCAAAGGTGGTTAATTTATGGAGCTATCAAAAGCTCTACCCTGCGGTTTTGGTACCTTCCATATGGCGTGTCGTTGGTAGCAACAGGTTTTTTATCGCCCATTGACTTGCATTTGATCTGTGCTGCAGGTACCCCTTTTTTCAGGAGAATATCCCGAATTCCGTTGGCGCGGAGCAGACCAAACCGGTAGTTCTCATCGGGTTCGCCCACA
>JAEUUS010000307.1 GCA_016787545.1 Saprospiraceae bacterium | reverse complement strand
GGTGTAATAGCCATAATTGCCCACTACAATATCCAGCAAGCCATCGGCATTTACGTCTACAATGGCAGGATGTGCAGCAGTACCAGTTTCAATCATTTCGGTTTGGAACAATCCTTTTACCGTCAATTCAAACTGGTGCATTCCAGATGTTGCCGCTGTATTTTCGTACAACCAAACGCTCTTGCGATCCTCTCCACTGGTAGGATTATTGAGTGCAACCACCATATCACGTTTTCCATCAGTATTGTAGTCTACCAGATAAGCTGCTGGGAAGGTAAAAATGGCTATAGGAACATTATTTGATGGAAAAGAAGTATCCTGTTCCACCATCCATGCATTTTGTGGCGTACCTCCATTGAACATTAAATCCATACATTCGTAGGCTACATTCCCAAGCAACAGATCCCGATCCCCATCAGCCTCTACATCAAATGTGGTGACACAGGCGCCAGGGTGCCTGGTATCCCGTTCCTCGGATACAGGAGCATTTACGCCCGCACAATTAATGAAACAGGTATCCGGATGGCAACTCAGTTGTGCCTTGCACCCTTCCATACCATTTTCATAAAACCGGCCCCAACAGTTATCGTAAAGTTCGTATTTGGGTTTACTTAAAGGAAGTCCTTCTTCCACTGAAGTATTTCGTAGCATCGTTAATGATGTGGAAGTCCCTGCTATAAAGGCTACGATATCCAGATCGCCATCCCCGTCAATATCATCAATAGAGGGTATATCCCCCCGGTTAATCGGAAAATTGTTCCAAAGTCCCGGATTATTATCAGGATAAAAGATATACAACGGGTTGCAGGAAGAACAACTCGGTGGATAGGTAAACAAATGAGGGGTAAATTTCAACCCATGTCCATCATAATACCCTTTAAACACCTGAATTTCCTGACTTGCCGGAGAAATTGCGGCACAAAAAATATCCATAGCGCCATCCTGGTCAAAATCTCGCATCAGCATCCAATCCGTCAGGCCATCCGGGAAATTAATGGCATATTCCGGGCGAAAAATGTAATCCGGATTACCGGCCACGCCTTCATTAATAAACGGAAGCACTACATTTCCAACCCTGTCAAACAAAACCAAATCCGGTGTATCATCGTGATCCAGATCTGCCATTGAAAATTGTGGCGCATTTAACCCACCCGCAAACGGATATTTTAAATCTACTCCAAACTCTTGGACAGGTGCACTTAGGCGTTCAAATTTGAAGGGATTTTGCGCCTGAAGTCCAATAGAAATCAAGGATAAGCAACAAAACACCCCAAATAGTGTACGTATGGAACTTGTATTTAACATGGAGATTGTGTTTATGAGCGCATTAGCGCATGTTTTCAATGGCTGACAGTTATTTTGATCGGTTGACTTGCACCGGATTCAGTTTGAATATGGCAAGTATACAATCCATTTAGCCACAGACTGGTATTCAATTGCAGTTTTGACTGGCCATTTAATTGAATACTTGTTTGGGATATTTTTTCCCCTAGCAAATTACAAATGGTCAATGTACTAACGCCTTGGAGGTTTCCGTCATTTTCCCAGCTGATAACCGTAAAGTTACCTGCCGGATTCGGCTCATTTTGATTCAATCGGAAATTCTGTAAAGGAATACTCACCGTATGTAATAAAGTGGGATCGGTGTACACTACCTCAAGATCGTCAAAGTAAAAACCATCGCGTTCATCACCGTTATCTGAGCCAAATACGAATTTGAATGTCACCAATTGACCGGCAAATGCCGATAAATCCATACATTCTTCCACCCATTCTGGCTGAAAGTCTTCAAAAAGCGGCTCCCCGGATGGTTGTGCGCCAATGCCGGAGCCATTCTTAGTAAAACGTCCACAAAGTGCCTTATCTTCATTCCCAACTGCCCGAACCTGTACATAATCATAGCGTGGTTCAATGTCCCATTTTGCCCAGAATCGCAATTGTGGGCTTTTCGCACCATCCGGAATAAACAAGCCTCCGTTCGACAACTGAATATCTGAATAAGTCACAGCAGGATATGGACCATTGGGAGAGTCGGTGATGCTGAATGGAGCCGAGACATAGGTTGACTGAGTGGTCCCCCAATCTCCATTTACCGTCCAGTCATTCAGATTATTGGCGTTTTCAACATACAAAACCACATCTTTCCCGCCATAAAACTTGCGAAGGGTATCTTGTTTGGTATAGCTCCCGTTAGAATAGGTCACCAAAAAGGAAAATTCATTACCGAGTTGAATGGATGGATTCAGGGTAATTTGGCTTTCCAAGGCGACTGCTTCAAACTGGTTCGGATTTATGGTATGCGACCCGTTTTGAATGCTCTGAATATTGGCAGAAATCGGATTGAGATTTACCGTAAACGGGCCGTCCTGGTACCCATAGCGAAAAAACTCAAGTGATATGTTAGGGGAGAATGTGGAGAAATATTGTTCACTTTTATCGGTAATTTCCCCAAAGCGAAGGGCGCAAAGTGCTGTGCTCAGGTTTTGCCACACGTTTTCCCGGTTCAAGGCGTCGATCTCGTCGGGTTGCGGCCAAAAACCTGTTTTACCGACTTCCGGTGTGTATGGATTAACACCACCTTCCGCATACATCCAATCGTCGGAACTACCGTTTACATTATAACCAACGGTTTCAATCGATGTGCCTGCTTTGTATTTATTTTCTCTGGTAAAAAGTTTAGCAAAAATAGCCAGCGAAGGATCTGCCAGTGTGTTATTATAAGCCCAGGGATAGATCAATAAGTTACTGAAAGTGTGGTAGTTATGCGCAAAGACAAATTCATGTGCCAGCACAAAATCG
>JAEUUS010000281.1 GCA_016787545.1 Saprospiraceae bacterium | reverse complement strand
ACCAGCAGAAAGGTCAATTTGCTAAAGGTGAGAACACGATCGCACTTGATCGCGCTCTGATCAACACCACTGGCATGTTGTACTACAAGCTGGAAACCGCTACCGACAGCGCTACTAAGAAGATGATCCAAGCGAAGTAATATAATGATTCTGTCGGGGTGACTCTGGTTACCCCGACAGTTCATTTCACTTTGCAAAGGTTATTTCCTTTGATTAAGTAAAAATTTGGCACGCGAGCCGACTGAAAAGTCAAGCCTGCCTACCGATGATACACTGTCGGGGTGACTTAAAGTCTCCCCGACAGTAACCATCAATCGATTTTACAAGATCATACTTTAAAATCGGTTTTTGGGATGGCCTCTCTCCTGTACGAGGAGGGGGGCTTTTTTTATTTGGAAGGCATGAAGAACACAAAGGCACGAAGACGCAAAGGCGCGAAGGGGGCATTTTTATTTGGAAGGCCTGAAGGGGACGCAAATGCGCGAAGACACAAAGGCGCGAAGGTTATATGTTCTTAGAGATCTAAGTTTCTAAGTAGTATTCCCCAGCCGAACGTCAGCTCAAACACTCAAAAACTTAAACACTAAAGCACTTAAACACTAAAGCACTTAAACACTAAAGCACTCTAAACACTTATCTTCGCGCTCCTTTTGAGGAAACACATTTCTAAAAGCTTAATTATTGTTTTAAGCTATCTCATTGATTATGCGTGATATTACAGACTTGATTGGCCGGATTTTTCTTTCCGCAATTTTCATTTTTGAGGCGATAGATACGACCTTGTTTTTTGGAACGGCTAAAGCAACCATGACGGAACATGGATTGACCTGGAACCAGGATTTCTTTTTATACTGTGCTATTTTCTTGCTGACAATGGGGGGGATAATGGTCTTGTTAGGCTACAGGTCCACATTGGGCGCAATTATGCTATTGATATATTGGGTTCCGGTTACGCTTATTGTTCATGATTTTTGGAATACCCATACCAATCTGGCTTTGCGTCAGGAGAGCATATTATTCATGAAAAACTTCGCCATTATTGGTGGCTTGCTGATGTTGATAGGCAAGGGTAGTGGTCGGTATAGTATTCGAAGGATCTTTGCTACAACCAGGGTTGGATAGAGGTTATCGAACTTTTGCTTTTAGTAAAATTTTAGCGAAGTAGCCAGGAAAAAATCGTTTCAGATAAACACCTAATACCTCTTTTCCTCCGAAGTATACTTCTTGTTTCCCATCCTGAATGGCCTGTAATATCTTGGATGCCAACCTTTCAGGGGCCATTCCATTGTCGGTTGCTTCGTCCATAGTGCCAAGTTGAGAGCCATCTCCTGTAAGCGCATTTTTACTTACATTCGTTCGGATGAAGCCTGGACAAATAAGGGTTACTTTTATTTGATGGTCATGAAGTTCTGCCCTAAGGCTATCAAAGAACCCATGCAATGCGTGTTTAGAGGCAGCATAAGAAGAGCGGTAGGGAGAACCGAATTTCCCTGTAAGACTGGTAATCGTTGCAATATGGCCTAACTGGTGCATAATCATATTTGGGAGCAGTGCTTTGGTCAGCGTGATGGTGCCAAAATAATTGACAGCCATTAATTTTTTATCCACTTCAAGCGAAGTGTTGAGTGCCAGCGCTCGTTGTGAGATTCCACCATTATTGATTAGTAAATCAACTTTTCCGACCTGTTTCAGCGTGTTTTCAACAATTTCCGGAATTGTATCATGTTGTTCAAGATCCAGACATTTTACTAAAACTGAGGCAGCGCCGGCAGCCAAGCAATTGGAAGCTACGCGGTTGATCTCTTTCTCGTTTCGAGCAGATAATATCAGGTGGGCGCCTTTTTCTGCCAGATTAACGGCTAAAGCTTCTCCGATTCCGGAAGACGCGCCAGTAACCCAAACTCGTTTGTTTTTAAAAAAATCCATGTTTTTGACGAAATGATTTACGGAAAGAGCGTTAGAGACTTTTGCAAAATGTCTAATGAGCTTGACAAAGGTAACGCGCTTGTCCCTTATGACTACAAGCAAATCCCGGTAAGGAATATAGACTTAATTAACCGAAACCGTGCATCTTTGTGTTAAACAGTTTAGGTAAGTTCGAAATGGCAAAAATTGTGACCCTTACGTTAAACCCGGCGCTGGATAAAAGCACAGAAGTTGACCAGATGATTCCGGAACAAAAACTGCGTTGCAGTCCCATGCGTTTGGATGCCGGAGGTGGAGGAATCAATGTATCAAAGGCCATCCGGAAATTAGGAGGTGAAACCGTAGCGGTATTTCCTTGTGGAGGTCATAATGGCAATATTTTGTGTGATTTGCTTCATCATGATGGTATCGTTGTGAAAACTGTACCGGTGGATGGAGAGGTAAGGGAAAATGTTTCCGTAAGAGATAAATCGACCAATGCTCAGTACAGGTTAACGATGCCTGGATTAGAACTTTCAGAAAATGATGCTGATCAGTGTTTAGCTGTGATTGGGTCATTAAAGCCGGAATATATTGTAGCCAGTGGGAGTTTGCCACCTGGTCTGCGCGATACCTATTTTGAAAAGGTGGCGGCGTTTGCAAAATCTATTAATGCCAGGTTTATTTTAGACACTTCTGGGAAAGCCCTTCAGGCTGCTGCAGATGAAGGACTTTATCTTTTGAAACCTAATCTCAGTGAACTCAGTGCATTATCAGGTATTCCCAATCTGGAAATGCATCAGGTGGATGACGCGGCAATGGAAATAATCAGGTTAGGTAAGTGCGAGATTGTAGTGGTATCACTTGGCCCACAAGGTGCCTTATTGGTAACGCCACAGGGTATTGAGCACATTCCGGCGCCAACGGTAAAAAAACAAACGACTGTTGGTGCAGGCGACAGTATGGTAGCAGGCATGGTATGGGCATTAAGTAATGGGAAAACATTAAGAGAAGTGGGGCGGATTGGGGTGGCCTGTGGTTCGGCAGCCACCATGAACACAGGCACAGAATTGTTCAAAGCAGCCGATGTTTGGAGGCTGGTGGAATGGATTGAAACCTATGGAGAGCGGTATCAAATAAAAGATTTCTCTTGAGTTTGTTTTTTTGCTTCATTAATTTGGATTAAAATTCTGTATTTTAAAGTATATCAAGTCAATGATTTGATGTTGTCTTTAAAATCAGACTAATATTTTGATTTAAAAATCCATTTTTATTTATGCGCAGTTGGATGAAGTCATTTCTAACTTTGCGTTTCGAGAATGTATCACGACTGAACATGACTAATCTTGTACTTTTTGGGCCTCCCGGATCCGGCAAGGGAACGCAGGCTGCCTTTTTGATTGAAAAATACAACCTTGTCCATATCAGCACAGGCGATTTGTTTCGCTATGAAATGGGCAATAACACTCCATTGGGGCTTGAAGCCAAGGCATTTATGGCTAAGGGTGAACTGGTGCCTGACAGCATTACCATTGGAATGTTGCGTAATAAGGTTGAGAAGCATCCGGATGCTAACGGCTTTATTTTTGACGGCTTTCCTCGTACTATTCCACAAGCAGAAGCATTGGATGCTTTGCTGCAAAGTATGGGAACTGAGGTAGCCGGACTTATTGCATTGGAGGTGGATGAAGAAGAGATCGTAGGCCGAATTTTGAAACGGGGACAAACCTCCGGGCGTGCAGATGATAACGACGAGGCGACGGTAAGAAAAAGAATTGCTGTATATAAAAGTGAAACGGCCCCCGTCTTTGACTATTACGCAAAAATGGGTAAAAGCATGAATATCAATGGATTGGGTTCTATCGATGAGATTGCCGGCAGGCTAAGCGATGCCGTTGATAGTTTGTTGTAAGGAATGATTGGTGGTGAATTGTAAAAGAAGTACTGTATGAGTAGTGTTCGGGCGTTGGGGAAATGCTACTTTTGAGCCGAAATTAAACAAGGGTTACCTTGTGGTCCTCATAAACTGAGCATTACATGGCGCTTTCATCCACTCCATGGCAAGCACTTTGGAACAAGTTGCCTGCACCTTTGCAAAACAGGTATTACCTCACCCTGGTATGCTTTCTGTTTATCATGGTATTTCTGGACCGTCATAGTCTTTGGACACAATGGAAGCTGTGGAGGGCTCAAAAACAATTGGAGGAGGATCGTTCCTATTATCAGTCCAAAATCAAGGAAGCTAAAGAAGAAGCCGAAGATTTTGAACTGACGAAGGAGAAATTTGCCAGGGAGCATTACTTCATGAAGCGCGCTGAAGAGGAAGTGTTCATCATTCAGGAAGAAAAATAATGGAAGACGGAAGCAAGGTGAAGAATCCTACTTCGTTGTTTTGCCGTTCATCGTTCATCGTTCATCGTTCATCGTTTACCAAAATGTCTGTTTTAGTCAATAAACATTCCAGAATTATTGTACAAGGCTTTACCGGAAAGGAAGGAACCTTTCATGCAGAGCAAATGATTGCCTACGGCACAAATGTAGTGGGCGGAGTTACACCGGGTAAAGGAGGGCAAACCCACCTTGACCGACCTGTATTCAACACTGTTGAAGATGCTGTAAAACAAGCGGGAGCTGATACAAGCATCATTTTTGTACCACCTGGTTTTGCAGCGGATGCCATTATTGAAGCGGCAATGTCTGGGATCAAAGTAATTGTAGCCATTACAGAAGGTATTCCTGTTCAGGACATGGTCCGGGCAAAGGCCTATATTTCAGACAAAGGAGTTCGTTTAATTGGCCCTAACTGTCCGGGAATTATTACCCCTGATGAGGCAAAGGTTGGTATTATGCCAGGCTTTGTGTTCAAACGCGGGCCGATTGGTTTAGTTTCTAAATCTGGCACCCTGACCTATGAGGCGGCAGATCAGATCGCAAAAGCAGGTTTGGGTATAACCACTGCTATTGGCATTGGAGGTGATCCGATTATCGGGACAACTACCCGTGAAGCGATCGAATTGTTTATGAATGACCCTGAAACGGAAGGGATCGTTATGATTGGTGAAATTGGTGGTGGTTTGGAAGCGGAAGCCGCTCGTTGGATTCGTGCAAACGGGAATAAAAAACCCGTTGTTGGATTCATTGCTGGCCAAACTGCACCCAAGGGTCGCAAAATGGGACATGCCGGTGCTATTGTTGGCGGCGCGGAAGATACGGCTGCTGCGAAAATGCAAATTATGGCAGACCATGGCATACACGTAGTTGCTTCGCCTGCTCAAATTGGCGCTACTATTGCAAAAATTATGGGGAAATAAGCCTGAGATAATTTCTTTACATACGCGCCTGCTTTGTGAAAAACAAAGCAGGCGCGTTTTTTTTAGGCTCACGCGGAAGGATTCATTGTTTCTGTAAAAGTTCCATAAATCTTTATTATCCTTGCCGTCTAAATCGTTTCATGATCATGCCTATCCATTCCAATCACCTCGTGGGAGAGGCTCCAACGTTGCAGGATCCATTGATGCCATATGTCCCCTCGGCTGCCAAACCATGGAATGCCCGAAGGGTTGCACATGTTTACAGACGGCTGGGATTTGGGGCGTCCATCACACAAATTCAGCAGGGCTTGCAGATGACGCCCGATGCACTCATTGATCAATTGTTGGATGCAGCAGCAGATTTGGGGCCACCGGATCCTCCTTATTGGGGGGGCTGGACGATGGATGAGTATGCCAATAATCCAGATCCCAATCTGGTGTTCATCCACAGAGACGAGCTTCGTCGCCGGTGGTTAGCCGAAATGTTAGAGGAGGGCATCCGGTCAAAGATGGCCTTGTTCTGGCATAATCATTTTGTTACGGAACTGGATGTATACAATTGCAATGCTTATTTGTGGAGTTATTACTCTATGATCCACGATAATGCCTTTGGAAATTTTCGGATTTTCGCAAGAGAAATGGGAAAAACCGGCGCCATGCTGGTATATCTGAATGGTAATCTGAGCGTTGCCGGAGAACCCAATGAGAATTATGCCCGTGAATTGATGGAGTTGTTTACCATGGGCGAAAGCAATGGTTATACTCAAGCTGATATTGTCGCCATGTCAAAAGCGCTAACCGGTTGGAGGGCGAGCGGTTATTTGTGTGATCCACCTTTTTTTGATCCAAATCTTCACGACAATACCACCAAAACCATTTTTGGTCAAAGCGCTAACTACAGTTTCACCACAGCCCATAACCTGGTATTTAGTGCCCGGGCGGAACAGGTTTCGCACTATATCACCGGTAAACTATACAAGCATTTTGTATATCAACAGCTTGACAACCAGGTGATTACAGGATTGGCCCAAACGTTTAGGGATAATAACTGGGAAATCCTTCCTGTATTGAAACAATTGTTTAAAAGTGAACATTTTTTTGAGGATGCCTTTATGAGTGCCCGTCATAAAACACCCTTGGAATCCATGATCAATGTTTATAAAATGGCAAATGTTTCGGCCATTGATGTTACAGAGGATCGCTGGAATGCCATAGGGTATTGGTCGTATCAATTAGGGCAGGAGATATTCAATCCACCTAATGTTGCCGGTTGGAAAGGGTATCGAAACTGGATCAATGAAAGCACACTCACAGCCCGTTGGAACTATAGCTCTGCGGTGGCATACTGGCTAACCACCCTGGATCAAAGCAGGGAGAACCTTCGAACTTTAGCGCAAATCTTGACGAACGACAGCAATGACCCGGTTATCATTACTGCTGCGTTGACAGAGTATTTTTTGGGACAAACCCTTGATCCGGTGCATCAACAATCAGCAGTTATTTATTTCAAATCAGGAATTCCGGAAAACTATTATTTAGATGGATCCTGGAATCTATATTGGGATGAAGCTCCGTATCAAATTGTAAATCTGTTGTACTATTTGATCAAGCTCCCGGAATTCCAGCTGGTATAACGGTTCAGACCTCTTTTCCATTTATCCATTGTTTAACTCAGTATCATGAATCAATATAAAGGACATCCTCGACATGGGGCCTCGGATCAACACGGCGAAGCCCATACCAGGGAGCATCAACTTTGGAGCAGACGGGATTTCCTGTCAGCAACCGGGATATTGGGCGCCGGAAGCATGTTGCTTGGAAATATTGGCCTTAAGGCATTTCAGCCAACGCCGTTGATGGCAGCATTGGCCAATGGATCCAATGATCGTATCCTGGTTTTGATCCGTTTGGATGGCGGGAATGATGGTCTGAATACCATTATTGAACGTGGGAATTCCCATTACTACAATTTACGGCCCACTATTGGAATCCCGGATGCCAACTTATGGGCGCTAAGTCCCGAATACGGAATGCCACTGGCTACCAATGCTTTACAGCCGTTATGGGACAATGGTATGATGAAGGTGCTGTTTAATGTTGGGTATCCAGATCCTAATTACAGCCATTTCCGCTCCTACGATATTATCGCATCAGGGAGCGATTCGGATGTGGTAGTAAACACAGGATGGATGGGCCGGTTTTTGGATAACGAATATGCCGCATTTTTAGAAACGCCTCCAACTGTGCCGCCGGCCCTGCAAATTGGCGTACAAACAGACCTAGTGTTTCGCGCTGATGCCGCCAATATGGCGTTGGCAGTGAGTAGCCCGCAGGAGTTCTATCAGATTGCCCAAACAGGCCAATTGTATGATACGTCATTACTTGGGAACAGTCCCCGGGAATTAGAATTGGCCTATGTACGACAAACCGCTAATGCTGCATTCCGGTATGCGCAAACCATCAAAGATGCTTATTCACGTGGGAAAAATCAGGTGAATTATCCGGAGAATAACTACCTGGCAGAGCAACTTGCTATTGTCGCCAAACTGATTAAAGGTAATCTGGGAACGAAGGTCTTTATGGTGCATATTGGTGGATTTGATACACATGCGGAGCAATTGGATTACCATTTGTCCTTGCTTCAAAACCTGGCAGAATCAGTAAAAGCATTCTATGATGACCTTGCTTATGGCGGGAACCAGGATCTGCCCAAAAACGTATTGGGAATGACCTTTAGTGAGTTCGGAAGAACCATTTATGAAAATGCCTCATTAGGTACCGATCATGGATGGGGAACACCGATGATGTTGTTCGGGGGTGAAATAGGAAATGGTTTTGTTGGTCAGTATCAGGATTTGAGTAACCCGGATCCATACGGAGATCCTGAATTTAGCGTCGATTTTCGAACGGTTTACAGCACTATTCTTCAGGATTGGATGGGCAATGACCCTGAATTAGTCAATTTTGTGATGGGGCAGCCTCAAAATACCCTACCCGGTTTGGTGCCGGCAATAGCGCCAGCCCTTGGTGACAATGAAAAGTGTGCCTTGTTGGGGCATAATCCTCATCCAAATGAGGCCAATACGATGGAAATCAAATATGCTATGTTGCAGGATGGACCGGTTCGATTGCAAATTCTCGATACGGCTGGGCATTTGTTGCGTACCCTGGTGAATGAATATAAAGATCGGGGAGCCTACACTTTCAGATTCAGGCCAGCTGATTGGTATATAACCCCTGGCAAATACCAATACAGACTCCAATCCGGCGGACAGGTTTTTCAGCGTGCCTTTAGTATTTAACACTTGAAGCTTTACAGCTGGGCATCGAAGATGTTTCTTCGGTAAGGTACTTTGACAAAATCGAGGGTTCCAGGTTTTACGCCAAGGAAGAATTCGTAAGTGCCGCGATCAGGCTGCCAGCGGAAGCTGAGTTGCCAGCAATGCAGATCACGGGTGAACCCAAAGGATGGGTACACCAACGTTTTACTTATGAAATCGTAACTGATATTGTCCACATCCAAACTCCATTTGGAAGATAGTGGAAGACTGCCAGAAAAATTTAAGCTGTTGGTACCTATCGAAAAAGTATCGCGAGCAGTGCCATAACCTGTAGGAATCAGTCGACGGGCAAATGAAATCCGGTGGTCGACCCTAAAGTTATTAAACATGCTCAGGAGATCATCTTTTGGTAGTACGGGTTTACTTTGGGCAGCTTGTGCCGGATCAGCTGATTTGGATTTTTTGGAAAACATATCCCGCAACTGTTTTACCTGAAAGCCAGTATTCAAGGCAAATCCCAGTTGCGTTGTACGCACCAGCTTTCCGGTTTCTTTGTACACGAATTTGTTGACAGGAGTTCCTTTTTCGTCTGCGATATAAGGATCGAAGGTGACATTCCAGGTCAGGTTGGAAATTCCTTTAAACAAACGGAACAGACCACCGGTGCTGATAGTGCTCCATTTTAATGAATCACGGGTAGGGGTATAGGAACCTGCAAAGGTGAGGCCGTCAAAAATCCTTTTTTTCAAAACAGTATCACGTTTTGCCGAGTAATATTTGAACTCAAGCACATTGGTAAAACTGTATCCGATGCTCACCTCCCTTTTTGACAAGGTAGGTTTACTGTAATAGGCATCGTCAAAAATGCCATATGTCAACGTATCGCGTTTTTCCGGTCTGGTATCTGTAAAATAGGTTTTGAAATAGCGGTCTTGCTGCTTGCGGAAATCGGGGCCCAGTCCGGTACTCAGGCTAGGTGAAACTTTGTGGCGGATACCTTGAAACCAGGCTTTTTTTCGTTTGGATTTATAGGTGAAAAAGAGAGAGCTGCTGGCAGAAATGCCGGCATTATAGGTTCTGAATGAATTGAATCCCCAATCACGTGTGGTTTCAACAATTCCGAATTTGGATTTGGATTCATTGAGAACACGTTCAATAAATTCACCATTTTGGAAAACACTGTCGTACACCAGAATACTGTCGTTGATTAAGTTGCGGTTGATTGTATAAGGGTACCAGTTTTCCTCGTAACGAACATTAGGGGTAATATTGATGTATTTGAACAGTTTCAGCACATAATCAGAGCGGATTTCATGCTGCATGCCCATCCGGGCATTTTCCAGGGTTTCTTTTTCAAATAGCAGTGTATCCACCGTTCTGATGGAATTATCTAATTTGCTGTTATAGGTCAGAGAAATCTTTTCAAACCACTTTTCCTTGCCAATTTGAATTTTTCGTTTAAATGGATAAACCCGTTGCATGGTAAATTGTGCACTGGGTAAGGTAATGTCCATTTGACGTGTGTTATTGTTTTGGGAGTGTCGTAAACCAATGGAGTATTGGTAAGGTTTGCCCGGGAATGTTTTAGTATAGGCCAGATTGGAACTTAAGGTGTTGGTAAATACACTGTTGTAGTCATTTTGATTTCGTTGTTGATCTCTGTTGGTTTGTATATTAACCGAACCGCTGAACCGGCGGGAAGGATGTGCTTTGGGATCTTGTGTATGGGTCCATTGCAGGCCAAAAGATTTGGCAGAAACCTTTTTTGCTCTGGAATCTTCGGTTACCCGATTGTTATAATTCAGGTTGAAGTTGCCACCGCATTTGTAGCGGTAACTGTATCTGGAGGATGCTGTAACGCCCCAGGTTCCACCTGTAAAGGCCCTGAGCATAACTGTGGCATCCATTTGGTCGGAAATAGGTTGATACCAGCCTAAACCTTCAAATCCGAAACCTTCCGCCGTTCGGAAGTCAAAATCCTTGGGGATTAGTAAACCTGCTTTTCGGGTTTTGGTGACAGGGAAAAAGCCAAACGGA
>JAEUUS010000264.1 GCA_016787545.1 Saprospiraceae bacterium | reverse complement strand
CCATGCGGGTAAAGATAGTTCAGCCTGTTAATACTTCCACAGCACCAGCTACTTCCAAACCGGCATTTCGACCTGTGCCTTCGAAAACACGCACCCCTTTGTCCAAAAGTTCTACCTGAAGGGAGGCTTGCAGACTTTCCTGAATCTTACCGGTCATTTCTCCGGAAAGCGGCGAAACCAGTGCTGTGCCTGGTGCTTGTTGGGCCAATATGCGCAACTCTTTGCCGGATTGGCGCAATACCAGGGTTAAATGCTGATCTGATAATTCCAGGTGTTTTTTGGCGCCCGTGTAAGTGGCAAACTTGATTAAACGCCCATCGAGCCAGAATCCGCTGATAAACCCGATGAAGTAACTGCCAAGCCAGGGAATATGCGCCACCGATGCCATCAGCGAGGTCTTTCCTTCTGTCTCAAAATGATTGCTTTGCATCCATACGTAGGCGCGCGGGAACGATTGCCCCCAATCTTTTTCAATATAACCCCGACCTCCGGTAAAATCAACTTCTTTTCCGCCTAATTGCAACACGCCTTCCAACTGATGGTCCAGGCTCACAATCCCATGATTGCACTCCATAAACGGCACAAAAGAGTACCAGCCCATTATACCCGGGGCGCCCAGCATTTTGGGCCAAGGAGTGGTGTTTTGAAACCTGAGTGTGCCGGAAATGTCAGGAAGCCGGAGGCGTATTTCCTGACCATTGAATTGGTTATGGCCTACCATAACGTCAAAGTGTTTTGCAGAAGGCACAAAATCCGCAGCTGCAAACCGGTGATAAGTAGCCTTACACGCCTTGCCATCCATTACCTGAATAAAGGAATGGCTTTCCGTACCCATGGAAATGCCTGGGATGAATGCCATGGCATGGCGTTCATCCCGGGATACCACCTTGAAATACCAGCCTTCGAAGTACTGACGCGTGCGACCCCAGCCCTGGTATTGGTCTGGATTCCACAAGGCCCGGAGTTTGGTTAATAGCATAAACTTTTATCTGATGAGGGTTACCTGGCCACTTTCAGAGATGCGTTCTCCGGTATATTTTTCAAAAGTTCCATACCAGATCAATACATCCGAAGGATGGGCAGCGCCTTTCCAGTTTCCGTCCCAGCCCAGTTGCTGGTCTGTGCCCAACAAGTTATACTGCTCAAAAACTGTTTCTCCCCAGCGATTAACTACCTTCCATCCCAAAACTTTGCTGATACAAGGATCCATAAGTGGTTGGAATACATCGTTGGCACCATCGCCATTTGGGGTGAAGGCATTAGGAATACGAATCCGGCATTCCTGGTTGATGAGGATCAAAATACTTTCTTCCGCACTGCAACCATTGGCGTCTGTAACCACAACCATATACGCTGTTGAGTCCAACGGATTGGCCAAGGGGCTAGGGCAGTTCTGGCAAGACAGAAAATCAGGCGGTGTCCAGCTATAAGTATATGGAGCGCTTCCGTTAACCTTGGATTCCAACAATACAGAGCCGCCAATACGCACCGTGGTATCCATGGGTAAAGCGACAACCAATGGCGGATAGCTGTTTACCGTCACCAAAACAGTAGAATCGCATTGGTGCAGGGTACTATACGGGAAGCTGGTTGTGGTTCCAGGCAATAGATTTTGCCCGTTGTAAGGATAGGTAGCATTGGCACAAATGGTTACATTAATATTGGTGCTCGCGGCTTCAACACCCATCACCTGTACGGTCCAGAGGGTGTCGCAACCCAATCCGGAAGCAGGTAAAAGGAACTGCGCAGTTGTATCAGCAGGCAATTGGCTACCAAATAGGGCCAGGGTCTGTCCGGTACAGACAAATGTATCCAGGGTGAATAATAAAGTGTCTCGAATTTCAGCCCAAAGCGTATCAACTGAAATACAACCTTCAGGCGTAATACCGACGATGACCCAGGCAGTGGATACCTCGGGACTAACTGATACCTGCTGGCAATTGGTGCAATTGAGGAAGGTACCCGGCGACCAGTTCCAACTGCTGAACGCTGATGGCAGTGCGTATGTTTGGGTAAAACCGGAACAGGTTTGAGGTATGTCCGGGCCAACATTCAGTATGGAGCCAGGTTTGATGCTTACCACAATGGTATCGGTTTGCATGTTATTGCAGGCGTCCCAAACATTTACCCAATAGACGCCCGGGAATAAAGTAGTGGTGGTAGAATCTGTAGATCCGTCGCTCCATTGGTAACGGGCAAAACCGGGTCCGGCATGAAAAGTGAAAACGCCATTGTCGCACACTTCCAGATCCGGCCCTAGATTCAAGAGCTCATCTGAGGGTGTAACAACAAAAACATCAAGGGTGTCCGACACATTTCCGCAAGGGCTGAACGCCTTTACAATAACCTTTGCGTTTCCATAATTGAGATAAGTAATAATGGCAGACTGAAAGTTAGATTGGATTTGAGCCCCGAGTCCGTCTACCTGCCAGGTTATGGAGTCCAGTCCGCAAACCAGGGGCTCCAGCTCATAAAGAATGGGTACACCGATTGCGCAAGCGGTATCCAGAGCTTCAGGTTTAAGGCTTATAGCTGGCTGACTGAAAATGGAGGCAATAACGTTGCAGGTACCATCTTTGGCAGGTCCATTTGGGAAAAATACCGATAGGTCAATGGCGTTATGTTCAAACTGACAAGTTAATCCCGGGTTGTTGGGTTTGTTGATGACGTCCAGGTAATAGGCGGTTTGTTGAAGCACTGTATAAGTGGGTGCATATATTTTTCCATCAGGGGCCAATTGTAAAAAGGCAATGGCCTGGCCTGGCAATTTGGATATGCCAATTCTGGAATTGATGATGGACTGTGTATTGCCTGCATGAAGGTCATATTGCACGAGTTGGAAGGTGCCGGGCAATGTGCCGGTCACATAAAGATATCTGACATTTGGAGAGAACTCCACGCCAAACGCCTTAAACGGCTCTTTGAATTTACCCAGTAATTGCGGGTTGGTAACCGTTCCTCCTGATGCCGGATCGAATTTGTAGATGGAAACTGCAGAGCTATCGAACACGGAATTGCTATAATAGGTACAGGCAATTCGCTGTCCATCCGGACTTATTTTGAGTTGCCGGACCAAACCCACGGGCTGATTGGTTGGACTCACAACCGGGCTTAGGTTTATCCCGTTTTGATCAATGCGAAATGACAGGAAATTACCTTGTTGATCAAATTTTCGTGTGACAAACCAATAACCTTCAAAGGCACAACTTTTTATCGCAGCCATTCCTTGAACGTCAGTTGCCATTAACAGGTTTTTTTCCGCCGGGACCACGTCCCCTAATCCATCTTCCAATCTTAAGTCAACCAGACTATAATAAGTTTTGCCACCATCGTAATTGCCAATGACATAGTATTGGCCAGTTTGCCCGGGATGTGGGATAATCATGGCGTCAAATACTAATTGGCTGTTCTGGATGTTGCCATTGGGCATAGGTTGATGAAACCGGTTGAAAATTTGTTTGCCATCGGTATAGAGCAATAAGTTACCCTTGGGATCGCACAAAGTGGCTGAATTGCCGTCGGAAGTAGATTGCCCATTGCCCAGTACAGTAGGCGGGGAGGTGCTAAAGTCTAAGCCACCTTTGTTGCCAAAGTACCACAGGTTGGCGGTTTTGGAATCACAACGTTCTTCTTCACAATTGCACTGCGGATCCAGGCAATCAAAAAGTCCGTCGCCATCATCATCAAGGTTATTGTTGCAAATTTCTACAGCGATTTCACAAGCTGGGGCACAAATCGTGTCAAATTGAATAGGTAAAGTGCGAGGGGCAAAAAACGCAGTTTCAAAAGATAATGCAAGATCAAGGCCAGTCAACAGGGTGTCTCTGGTTTGATAAAAAGTTGGCTCTACAATTACTTCGTGCGGGGATTCATCGCAATGGCCGAGTTGACCCAAAGCATCCAGCTTTGTCAACTTGGGGCTATAACCTGCTATTACAAAACCGCCATTGACAAGTGGCGAAATGTCTTCCGGAGTCCAATAGCCTAATGTGTGTCTGCTCCAGGCAAGGACTCCTGAGGTGTCAAAACTGATAACAAATTTGTAAAATTTTAGAGGGCCAGGAACGGGGTCTTTAAGCGTTGCATTTCCTACCAGAACAATATTTCCATTTGCTCCAATGGTTATCAAATTCACGGAATAGGTGGAGGATGGTATTTGCCTGAACGACTTACTCCATACCAGTTCACCATTTGCAGTTATTTTGAGTAGCGAGCCATGGTTGGTTACCGTATTTAATCGCTGTCCGGTTACATAAATATCTCCATGACTATCTACTTTCAATCCGTTCACGATTTGCCCAGGTGTGCCTTGAAAAATTCGGCTCCAAACGGTAGTTCCGTCAGGGTCCAATCGTGTTACAATGAGACTATTGTAGCCAACGGTAACACCTATTATTCCACCATCTATATAGGCGTCTATATATTGAAACTCCCTTTGTTTCGCCCAAATCAGGTTACCATTTTGAGTGAACTTTGAGAGCATTTTACCTTCCGTCAGGTAGATCTCATCATTTATAGTTGTTACTAGTTTTAGCCTGTTTAGTTGTCCTAATTGTGATTGCCAAATGAGTTTTTTCTGCCAGACCGGATCTCCGTCAGAGGTGTATTTGCCCAAAGCATAAAAGGAAGTATCATATTCACCCATTTGATTTGCCATGAAATAATCCCATGCTGCAAGAAAACCTCCGTCTGAAGTGGCCTTTAATTCATTGTATTGTGGCAGGATTAATGTATCGCCCAGACCTTTACTCCAAATGAACTGGCCATTGGGTTTCATTTTTACTACGTGTGGCTGTTCAAACCAGAAAGCATTAAAGCCGAAAATAATTTGCCCATCAATGAGTTGACAAACGGAGAAATCATCTGCATTAGCGTTTGATGTGTTAAAATCGTAAGCAAAGGTTTTCTGTACACAAACACCCTGGACCAAAATCACAAGTTCCTGTGTGTCAGCACAGAAGCCATTGCCGCTCACCAATTCAATCGCATATTCACCTGGTGATCCAAATACAATTGAATCAAGTGGTTGGGTCTGCAAAGCCCCGTTGATGTACCATTCAGTTTGGGTGGCGTTTTGGCTGTTGTTGGTGAAATATACCTGTTGATCTGCTTCAGGTGCAAGATTGCTGGCTGTAAAAGCTGAAACCGCCTGACAACCGACCACCACTGTTTTGGTCATTTCATCGGGGTCGCACAATGCCGGATTGGTGGCTTGTACCAGCAGTTTGATGATGTATTCACCTGGTGCCAAAAACTGATAGTTCAGGGTGGCCTGATTGCCTGCCGGTTGCCCGTTTACGGTCCAGGAAAAACTTCCGGCATTGGTGCTGTTACTGGTATAAGTAACGATATCACCGGCATTGGCAGTGTTAGGACCCAAAAAATTGGCATTTGCCTGGGTCATACAGGGTGGCTGGCATCCTTTTGACTCCAGCAAACTTTTGCGGACGCCATCCATGGTGGCATTCATCCGTGTGGCCTGGTCTGGGGTAAAATCATGAAAGCAAGCCAGAATACCATAATCCAGAAAGTTCCAGCTCATGTCAGGCTGGTCGGTACTGAACGGGCCAGAGTTGGTATCTGTGTTGCAGGTATTGACCTGATCGCCGCAGGGAACGCCTGCCGTGCTTTCATCCGGAGGAGTATCGCAAATTCGATCGCCGTCTGTCAGACAGTTATTATTGGAACAACTGCCTTCAAAAGTGTGGTAAAGTCCGAGATAATGCCCGACTTCGTGCGCCAAACCGGCTATTTTGCTCAAGTTTTCCAGATAACTGGCCTCCATGACTATGCCGTCAATATTGGAGCCATGCGCATAGGGTAAATGTGTATATCCATACACGCCGCAGCCATAAGTTGCGGAGCATATCTTTTTAACTACCCAGATATTCAGGTACTGTTTGGGTTCCCAGCGAATCAGGTTTTTGAGTGCCAGATTATCGAACTCCATCTCCATTTCCGTGAGTGCATTCACCGTACGGGTGATACCATTGGTGGCTGTATTGGTGGGCGTTCGTTTAGCCAGACAGAACTGAATTCCGCAATCTGTGCCGCTTCCCTGGTTGAAATTACCCTGATTGGCCATGGCTTGATTGAGCCAGGTAATGGCTTGCTCAACTTGTGTGTTGCTGAGATTTTCCGGTCCGTTTTGATGAACAAGATGGATTACCACCGGTATGGTTTTGGGGTTTTCCGGCATGACAAAAACTTGCTTTTTTTGCTCAAAAATTTGCAGGATACCTTGCTCATACGGTTGGTGTCGTTCCTGAAATTCCGGAAATTGAAGGTCATGCATTGTCCACCATTCTGTAGCACAATCTGGAACAGATTGACCCAGTAAAGAGGGGGCATAAACGCAAAAAGACGATAGTAGTAGTAGTAGTATGTGTTTCATTCTGGTGCATTTATTCCGGAAAATTAACAGCTGTTCTGCATATAATTCAAAAAGAATGAGTGAATGCCTAAATTTGTCAGAACGAATCAATGGTTTCAACCAGTGAACAGGTTGTCTCAAACAATATCTGCACATGAAATATCTTTTACTGTCTTTTCTTCTTATCAGTGTACAATGGCTTGTTGCACAAACCAATATGCTCTCCACTTCTTCTGTTGCGGAGCAAGTAGTGCTGGGCAGCTATTCTGGGTCAGATTACCTGCCTGCCACGCCCACACCTGTATGGCCTGAGGTGATTGCAGCAGATTTGCAGGCCGCCATTTCACCGGATTCATTGAAAGCCTATATCCTGAAACTGGCCTCCTTTAAAACCCGAAATTCAGGTAGCGACACCGTTTCAGCCACTGAAGGGTTTGGGGCTGCGAGGCGTTGGGCTTACCAAAAATTTGCTGAGATCAGCGCTGCCAATGACGGGAGGTTGATTCCATCGTATCTTCAGTTTGACCTGGATATCTGTGGGGTAGGACAGCACCGGAATATTTTTGCTGTATTGCCCGGCAGTGTGCCAGGTAGCGGTGTAGTGCTCGTTGAAGGCCACATGGATAGCCGCTGCGATATACTGTGTGATGTTACTTGTCTGGCTGAAGGTGTGGAAGACAATGCTACCGGGACTGCACTGGTGTTGGAATCTGCCCGGATTCTTTCAAAATATCAATTCCCTAATACGATAGTGTTTTTAATTACCACGGCGGAGGAACAAGGATTGTTGGGGGCAGATGCTTTTGCCACTTATGCTATGCAGAAAAATATCCCGTTGCGGGCGGTTTTGAATAACGATGTGATTGGCGGCGTGTTATGTGGGCAGACTTCCTCACCACCTTCATGCCCTGGATTGGACCATGTTGACTCTACCAGTGTTCGTTTGTTTTCTGCTGGTGGATTTAACTCCAAACACAAGCAGTTAGCCCGTTTCATTAAACTGGAATATCAGGAAAACATGCTTCCTTTGGCAGAAGTGCCAATGAATGTACGCATTATGAGCCCGGAGGATCGGACCGGCCGTGGCGGCGATCATATTCCGTTTAGAGAAAAAGGGTATCCGGCCATGCGGTTTACTTCCGCGAACGAGCATGGCGATGCGAGCAACGGTCCAGGATATTCAGACCGGCAACATACCTCTGAGGATATTTTGGGTGCAGACACCAACAACGATGGTGCGGTGGATTCGTTTTTTGTAGATTTTCAATATTTGAGTCGGAACGCGCTCATTAACAGCCATGCTTTGGCTATGGCAGCCCGCAATGTGGCACTTCCACCAACTTTTTCGGCTACACGTACCGGCAGCCAGCTTAACTTGTTTTGGAACAGTCCGATTGATACCCATACCATTCGGGTAGCATTGCGCAGTCTGACCAACGATTGGGATACAGTGTATACCATTAGTCCGGGTTTGCAAACGGAACTCACCTGCAATCCTACCGGCCCGGTTTATGTCAGTGTAGCAGGCGTGGATGCCTGGGGAGTGGAGAGCCTGTTTTCAGCAGAAAAACTCGTTCAAACTTCCGATACTGAAACGCCTGAAGATCAAGCTGATGCGAGCAATTACAAGTTGTTCCAAAACAGGCCAAATCCTTTCGATGAGGCTACCTGGATTTCATTTTGGGTGAATGAGCTACCTGCGGTTAACCCAAAAGCATCCATTCAAATCTTTGATTTGCAGGGTAAACTGATACAGGAAATTCAAGTTTCACTGAAGCAAGGTCTCAATGAAGTATTGTACACGCACGGATACGGAGTACGCGGCACCTTTTCCTATGTACTTCAAATAGGCGGGAAAGCGGTAGACGCCAGGCAAATGGTGTTTGCGAATTGAGTGTGGGAGTTACTGAGTGTGTAAGTGTTTAAGTTGGCGTTCGGCATGGGAGTGATAGGTGGTAAACGACAAGATAGGTTAACTTCCCACACGCCCTTTTCTCCAGGGCTGTAAGCCATTACGAATACCCAGCCCAATGCCAACTCAAACACTCCCCAACTCAAACACTCAAACACTAAACAAACGTAAACATCAAATTTGCCCCGAAATTCCAGAGCATCACTACTCCGGTGGCGATAAGCTTGGAAAAATAGAATCGAACGCCACGTTTTTCGTTGAGGAAATAGATGATGCCGTTGTTCATCCCGAGGCCGATGAGGGCCACTACGGTGAATTTTGCAAATTGAATGCCTACATTTGGGTCTGCACTGTGGAAAGTCCAGATGCGGTTCAGTATGTAGTTACTGATTACAGCACAGGCAAATCCTGCACTGTTGGCCATATATTTATTGAGTTTTGCCTGTTCTTTTAACAGCCAGGTTACGCCAAAATCCACTAAAACCCCTGAAGCGCCTACCACGCCAAACTTCAGGAATTTAAAAAACAATTCTTGCATGTACCGACATTAGTTGTTCCGCTGCTGGAGTTTTTTGTTAGACTGAGCATTGATCACGCCATCCATACCTTTTAAGATGTCTATGAATTGAGCCTCTGTAAGTTCGGATGGGTTAAATCCAAGAATCCAGATATTGTCTTCAGAGACACGACGTAATGGACGGGTTTTCATTTCCATGAATTGCATGCAAAAATTGCCGGCGTTGATGTCTTGCCTGAATTGGACTAATACTTCCCCTTTCATATTGGAAGGGTCGTTAGGATCTACCCCTTTTTTAACCATCATCCCGTGGTTTTCAGCTATATCTTTCATGAGCTGATTCAAGTGCTCCAGGTCTTTGGGTAGCGGGCCTGCTCCTTTTACTTTGCGTTTTTTATCTTTCTCATACACAGTAAAAGCATGGTACGGAGCATCGGCAACCGTTACCGGAAGTTCTTCAGACAGCTCCCAAAGATTAGCCCTGCGCACCGCATTTTTTAGTTTGGAAAACTCATCTGCCGTCAGTTTTGCGTATTTCTCGCCTACTTCTTCTACATGACGATATCCGGAATAATTCATCGTTCCATCTACATTGAAGGTAAGTTTATAAACCGGGCAATATCCTTTACAACCGTAGGTCTCCAGTTTTATCAGCACTTCAGCAGGTGGTTGATAACTCACCGAAGGGTTTTTACCCGATTCTTCCGAGCCCGGTTGCTGAGCCAGAACATTACTGATGGAGAGGGTTAGGAATCCAAAAATGGTTGCAAAAAGGGAAAAGTTGTGCTTCATAGTTGGCAAAGTTGATGATGGTACGTTCTGGCTGGACATAAAATCAAATTTTGCCCAAACCGTATTGGAATCAGCGAAAATAATGCTATCAGTCGATAGCTTGTGTCAAATCAGCCACAATATCTGCAATATTTTCAATTCCGACCGAAATTCGGATCAATCCATCCGTGATGCCATTTTCAAGCCGAACATCCTTCGGGATGGCTAAATGCGATGAGGAGGCCGGATGCAGAATCAGCGTATCTACATCGCCAAGGGTAGGCGCCAGAGAGCAAAAACGAATTCGGTTCATGCACGTTAAACCAGCTTCTAATCCACCCTTAAGTTCGAAACTCAACATCCCTCCGAATCCTCCTTTCATTTGCCGACTTGCCAACGCATGGTCGGGATGTGAGGGCAGGCCAGGATAATTGACCCTGGCTACTGCCGGATGCGATTCCAGATATTCTGCGAGTTTCTGGGCATTAAAACAGTGTCTTTCCATGCGCAGTGCCAGCGTTTTAATGCCGTTATTGGTCAACCATGCTTCAAATGGAGAGCAATTGGTACCCACCAGTTTCATGGCCTTCCATACGCCTTTCCGCATAGCTTCAGGGTCTCTTCCTACCACTACCCCTGCAATGGAATTGCCGTGTCCGTTCAAATATTTGGTGGTAGAATGTATCACATAATCTACACCTAATGCAAAGGGTTGCTGCAGCAGTGGGGTAGCAAAGGTGTTATCTATAGCACTTATGGCTCCGTACTGGCGGGCCAAAGCTGATAATGCTGCAATATCCACACAGGCCAGGGTAGGATTGGCCGGAGTTTCACAATATAACATCCGAATCGCAGGATCATTTCGGAGCAATCCTTCCACCTGTTCCAGGTTTTTTAAATCCGTAAAAACAGGTTCAATGCCAAGTGGACTAAGAATACTCTTCAGCAATTCTGTAGTGCCGCCATATAGATTTGCCTGACTTAACACCTTGTCGCCGCTTTTTAATACCCCCAACATCAGTGTTGAAATGGCCGACATGCCACTGGAAGTCATTACGGCTGATGCCTGAATCCCCAACCCATAAGCTTCCAAATCAGCAATTTTTGCTGCAACCGTATCTACAGTTGGATTGGCGTATCGACTGTAGACATGGCCACTTTCGATGTTTTTGAAAATCTCGATGCCCTGATCAATGTTTTCAAAATCAAAGGAAGAAGTAGCGTATAAAGGCAATACATGCGGCGCAGTGGTTCTGTTTTCAGGGCGTTCTTTGACAGTCAATGAATCGAATTTCATACGAATAGGCTTTGGATTTCAAACATAGGACTTTAGACAATACAACCTCGCGCTTTGAGGTTGTAAGTAGAGCCTATCCCGAAATATTTTCATCGTAAAGGTCAAATCTATGTTCTAATTATGCAAATTTATCGTCCATCACAAGTCGTACATCGCAAGTCGTACATCGTAAGTCGTACATCGCAAGTCGAACATCGTAAGTCGTCTACCCTTCCGGCCAATAATACTCACATACTTTCCTCAAAAACTCTCCGTTTTTGGCTTTGGACGATAAAAAAAGCGAAGCCCTGCAGCCCACCTCGTACGGACAATCCTGAATGATTGCGTCTGGCTTGTTGTCATGATCCAAATCACCAAACCAAAGCAGATCAACGGAAGGGTTCGTTTCGGGAAACTCGGTTTTTACCCATTGGGTCAGATCCTGAGTAGCCATAGGTTCTGACATGTAATCCAGCAACGTGAGCTGATAATCAAAAATTCGGACGAAATTATCTTCAAACCTTGCACAGCCGGTGGCTGCTAATCCATAGGTAGGTTTAACCAGGGTGTCGTTCATGTCATTACCCGGATAAATGGATAGCTGGCTGCCAGGGCCCAATGCTTTGGAAAAAAACATTTGGTTGGGGTCAAAAACACCCAAAGGACCACAATATCCGGTTTTCAGAGGTATATGGCTGGCGACCAGAAATTTACTGGTCTCTTTTTGGTTGGTTTTTAACACCTTAATGTTGCCGCCAAAAAACTCGTTGGGTTCTTCTGCTAATCTTACCTGTACTTTTCTGAGTTCGTCAGAAAAGGAATCGCGGGCATAGACACCATACCAGAACAAAGGGGAAACAGATCGCATGGTGAATTGAGGCGTTTGTTCATAGTACAATTCCGTGGTACCGCTTACGTAAACATCAAATACCCAGCCCGTGTGGTTTTTAGTTCGAACTTTTAACCATCGCCCAATTGGCGAGTTCTCGTCGGTAGTATCCACTTGGGTGTACTGCCCGTTATTCCAGGCTTCCAGAAATTGAAGCAAGGACCCTTGAGGTAAGCTGATAATTTTTTTGGCATTGGCGTCTGGTGATTCACGGAGATTCAGAGAGTTGGCTGTAACAACTAATTCTTCCTGAAAAAATGCAGCATTTTGTGCTGATACCGTGAAAAAGGAAAAGGCGGAGAATAGGATGAAAATCGGTTTCATTGTGAATAAAAAAATGAGTGGATGAAGGATTAAGTGTTTTAGTGTTTTGGTGTTTTAGTGTTTGGGTGTTTTGGTTGGTGTTCGGCTGGGGATTACCACTAAGCCACAAAGGACACTAAGGTGACGTGCTCGTTTTAGCCAAGGACGGAGAAACGCCCAGTCGCAAGTCGTGCATCGCAAGTCGAACATCGCAAATCGCACATCGTAAGTCGCAAATCGTAAGTCGAAAGTCGGCACCTTTTATTTTAACGCTACAACCTCAAAGCCAAACAAACCTTTGTTGATGGGTAATAAAATAACATCTCCCGGTTGGCTAAGTGGGAAAAAAGCCTGCTTTTTATACTTGAATTGAAGTGTTTTTCCTGCATCCCTGACTTGTAGTTTCCATCCTGTTGGCTTGATCTTTTCCCCTTTTAATATGCCATATCCGGAAGCAAAAAAGGCAGTTTCAGCCACAAACTCAAATGATCGGTGTGTGTTGTTTCCGAATCCACGGTTTATTAGACTGCCAAATAAAGGGGCAAACAATAGGCTGAACGTCACAATGAGCAGTACTTCAGGCAAATGCCGATCTAAGGGAAGGAAGCGATCGCGCCATTTCCACAATCCGGCTCCAATGACTATTGCCGCAACAGAAACGGATCCTGTAACTAAGCTTTTTACTGCTATGGTATTGGACAAATACTGAAATTCACGTACGTAAAGCCATACGAGCAAGCCAAATAAAATGACTAAAAGTGCAGCGAGAAGTTGGGAGCGCATATTAGGTTGAAGGCATGTAGGATGACAGGACGAAGATACGTGGAGTCCGTTCATCATGCATATCTTCTTTCCAAAGCTTGCATGAGTCGTTCAGGTAATTCCTCCCGGCAGGCTGATTGATAATCCTGGTAAGAGCAGGGTATTAAACGGTGGCGCTCATGTTTGCGCGTGGTAGCCACAGGCACCTGCATCCACCAACGACCACTTTTGATGCTTTTCCAGAAGGTAATCTGATAATTCAGTTTTCGGAATTCTACTACATATTCCGTTAATCCGGATGTGGAAACCGGATAATCGCCCTTTCGGTTAAACAAGCCCTCCAACAAATACCAGATCATTTGAGCGGCAGATTGTGCAGTAAGATGGTTTGGATCAGCATCTGCAAGATAGCCATAAAGTCCAAAAGAGGTTAGTTTGTCGCTCATTCCCGCATATCGACAAAGTTGGCAGGCTTCTTCGGTGAAATAACCGGATGGTGTTGGATTGTTTACAGCGGGTGCTTCACATTGTTTGAGGGCGTTTAAATGAAACGCCAGTAGGTCGGCATCCCTAAGAACAGGTTCTGTTTCTTCCAGATTAGCGCGTGATTTGCCCAGACGCACCAGGTCAAAATGATTTTTCACCAGGTAATCAATGGCCGGAGGGGCCGTTTGATGTACCTGAAGACCTATTTGGGAAAAATGGAAAAGTTGAGAATGTCGCGGATTCAGGATAGGAGCATACATCCCGTTGGGGGCAAATTGCTCATCAATAACGGCCATATTGACCAGTGCTTTGGCTTCCTGATAGGCCATAAACTGCGACGTGGCAAGTTCATTTTTTCCTGCAATAATGATGGGCAGCACCTTACCACTTAGAAGTTCATACAAAACAGGAATAAGCAGGGCGGATTCTGCTTTACGCAGATTACCCAGATCGGCAATGGAGTCTTTTGGAAAGGGGTATGCGCAGCTGTACAATTGTTCCCTGATGGCATTTGCTTCCTTTTCACCAACACCTATAATAGCCGCCCGGACTTTTTTCAAATTTGGAATTTCCGTGCGATTCAGCATGAGGTTTTTCCCAAATGCCCAATCAGGATGGAGGTCTACCGCGTGTTTGCAAAAAGCGGCAGAAAGTGGTTTAAGCCAATTCTGAAGCATAATGCGGCGAAGGTAGTAAATATCGCAAAAATCCCTGCCGTTGGGGGTGCGGCAGGGATAAAAGGCGGGGGCTTGTAACAAATGTTGAGGATAAGTATGTCCTTATCTTAGACAGCCTCTATTTCAACAAGTAAAAACCAATTAATTGCGATTAAAAATTGAATTAAAAATTCTTGTATCCAATGTAATCCCAAAATAGGTGCCCCATTGCCAATATTCAGCAAGTTTTATATCGCTTTTGCTGCCTGAAAAAGGTGTTACCCCCAATTCAAAGTTTTTGTCTGCCAACCTTTGAACCCTGCCATAATGCCAACCGGCCGATATACTTCCCCCTCGGGCGAATTCAAATATTCCACCAGCAAAAAAATTCTCGCGCCAACCTTTATCTATTGAAACACCAAACGTTGGGTTCAATCGTTCCCAAAAGGTAGGCTCTTTTAATATATCTCTTCCAGTTGTAATATGCGATTTGCCTTTTAATTTTCCTGTAATCCAATCCACCGTTGGTTTCCAATAAAATATTACGTTAAATGTAGCAATTGGTCGAACATCAGTGATAATGGAATCAATAGTGTATTCATTGGTGTTTCCTAATGGAAATATATCAAATTCATTTTTCGGAACCTTGGTCGCTACAAATGAACCGCCAACGGCTACATGATATAGCGGGTTGATTCTTATCCTTTGGGTCACAATTTCGGTGCCCGATTTGTATATTTTCAACGTAATTTCTTCGGAAGTAAATGGCCCGAATTCCTTGACCCATTCTACATAGGCATCCTCATCCTCCGATTTGGATTGACCTCCTGCCTCATCTGTAGAGCTCGGACGAATGTTCAAATCAAGGGGACCATATTCGCCTTCAACCTCAACCCTGTATTCAGCCGCTGAGGACATAAGACATCTTATGGTTATCTTAATTTTATCATCTGCATCAATATTCACGGGTTGTCGACCAATTAATTGACCATCTTGATCAAAAACAAAATTTGCCTCATTATTTTTACGATCGTATCTGGAAGTTTTTGAGAGTGAATTTTTTCTTCGTTCACCACCTTTTATTTCTACCGGGTCAAGTGATATCTCATTTCCATCTGGGGGTTTAACCCCAAATTTTATAGATTTTTTATTTTTTAGCTTGATTGTATTCGTATTATCATAATTACCCTCTTTTTCACCATCAACTTCATATGAAATTGTAGATCCAGGTGAGCAATTCTTGCCAATTCGGATTTTGATCTCATCGTTTTCATTTAATGAAGTTACATTTTTTCCATCCAAAAGTAGCTTTTTACTTGAACAATCAATCGTAAGGTCTTTTACTTGAGCTATTGCAAACGAGTGCAAAAGAAAAACGAAAGCACAGAGAACGGTTTGCTTCATGGCAACTGATTTTAGAATTTTAAATATTAATTGGCAATTTAATTTCCATGTCGGTTAAAACCCGCTGTAGAGGTATAGCATAACTTCCATTTTCATTGCCTGCAATGATCATTCCTACAGCATTCATGTCTAAATCGAAGACTAAGGAGCCGGAGTCACCCTTATCACTTACCGACTTGCCTTCTGGGCTTCTTATTTTTAGTAAGTTGTATATTGTTCGTTTTTGAGCACCATATTTTATCTGCACTGCGTTTTGGTGAGATACAACTGTTCCATGTCTTGGATGTATTGAGGTGCCTCCGTTGGTCCATACATCACTCTTTTCATCCCATGCTAACTCGCGGTAGCTTTTTAGGAATTTAGATTTATCCGGGTCAAAGTTAATAGCATCAACTTCTGCATTCAGCTCAATGATTGCTGCATCCATCCAACTATTTAACTTGTAATCTGTTAATACTCCCACAGTTACCCTTTCTGACAAGTCATTTTCTGCCCAGATTGTTGTAGATCCATCTGTATGGATGTTCGCTGGATTTACATCTATTACATGTGCACAAGTGACAAATATTTTTGCATTATTGGATTGGCGTAATGCGAAAAAACCGAGCGTTCCATAATTTGTATGAAATGGTGTTTTATTTGTAGGCCCGGTTTGATTGCCAATAAACAACTTGATGGTTTCTTGTACTTCTACTGGTTTATAGAAAGGCTTGAATCTAATTTGACTTTTAGGGAGAACCTTTTCAGCATTTCGATCAGAATAATCGAAGCGATAAGATTCTAATGCTTTGAGATCTGTTTCATCGATAGTAAAAATTTCTAAGACAGATTCTCCAAACTGGTTTATAGATCGTTCTATGGAGATTACAGAAGGGAATTTGGTTAATAAAATGTCTTTGTGTCTTTCCAAAACTACTGAAACCGGGTCTCCATATGGGGATTTTAATCTTTCTACCAATGCTTGGAAGTCTGGGCTTTTATAAATGCGTTCATCTTCAAGATTTCTTTTTGCACGTTTTACTTCATAAAGTATTTCCAGTAAATCGTGAAAAAATTTTGAACCAAAGGTGAGTAAAAAACCAGTAGCTAAGCATCCGAAAAATGTTTCGATTCCCGGCCAAATCAATTTACCCAATATTGGCAAGTCGGTTGATTCCCATTTGATTAGGAAGTTCCAAAGACAATTCTTTAAGGTTGTAATGCTATCTCCCCACCCAAGAATTTTGTGGGGTTCATCACTTGATATTATTTTAAAGAGGTCAGCATGAAAGCAGAATGCTAAGAGAAATCCAATGAGGAGACTTAGTTTGGTTATTGCAAATTCAACACTAGGTTGCTGATCTTTTGGAACAATGCCAAAAGTACCTCTCTGCAATTCAGACCCTTTATCAAGAATTAGTATCTTTTCAAGCAGCCACCTTGTTAATTTGTTTAACCGGTATCTTACTTTTTTTATGAATGTTGAATCCAATTGGTTGCCCATTTGGATTTTTCGATTAGCTTGGAGGTAGTTTCGAATAAACGTGGTTATTTTCTCCGAAACCTGACTAAGGATAAGTAGGACAACTCCTGTATATATTAATGAGTCTATTATTGAAGTTGGCATCTAATTTAACTTTTAACGTGCATTTGAAAATATATAATTCAAAAATAGAACTCCAGCTAAAGTAGTTTGGGGCCTTAAAATTGCCCATTTTACGCCGGTCTTCGTTGAATTTTTCGCCGAATATGCCCGATTTCGATCGCAAAATTCACATTAACAGACAAAAAACGGGCTGCTTATCCCGCACCTAAACTATTTCCGCAGGAAGTCTAATGTAACTGACGGAAATCTCGCGCTGTTTTCTCCCCGCCGGCCGTTGCGCGGGTACAACGGCCGGCAAGAGAGTGTCCTAAATATTGCCTAATTATCCAGGGATTACTTCATAGCACTTTTAGTATTCGCAGATTCCCAGAAAATTAATAAATGATCCTATTTATTGCGTTTTGGGTATATTAGCCGTAGTCAGATCCTAACCTGTCCGCCCTTTTGCGCACTTCCGGATTATGTCACTTATGCTTCATGTGCTGCCGGATCGTTTAAAATCCGATACAAGAGTATAGTTGATTTTATTGATAGGCAGGAAATAGTTTAAATGGTTCTCGTCAAAAATAGGGTATTAATGCAATGGAAAATGCCAGTTATTTTCCTGTAAATCAATTTGTTAAGTTAAAATAATTACTATCTAAAAATGTGTGTATTTTTGCTGTACACTTGCTGAAAAATTAACATGAAACTTCTTCAATTACTGCGGGTTCTGGATGCAGACGACCATAAAAACCTGGAGCGATTTCTGGAATCTCCTTATTTTAAAGTATCAGATCGTTTTCTTCAGTTCTACCTTCGATTGAAGAAGAAACATCCGGACTTTGATCCGGATAAACCGGCACTCAAATCTGTGTATGAACACTGTTTTGGCAAAAACACCTATGCTGATGCCAAACTGTACAATCTGATGTCTGACCTGGCCCGGCAACTCGAACGTTTTCTGGCAGTGGAAGAGGCACTTGGTCCTGAAAACAAGCCTGCAACCCATCTGGAAAAGCACTTGCTTATTTCAGCGCTTGGGAAACGGAATACTGGAGCGTATTTTCGGGAAGAAGCTGAAGGTTTTACCCAAAAACTGGATAACCTGGCAGCAAAAGGTCCCGAAGAATGGTACTTCCTATACAAAGCCTATGAGCAAATTTATTTCAACCCGGACACGCCTAAATCCAAAGCGAATGTGCCGTTCCTTCATAATGCGCTGGATGGCTTGGTCATGAATGCTTTGACTACCTATTTACGTTATGCAGCAGAGTGGGAAAGCCGCAATTTAACAATCAGTCAAAAGGGACCGCCACCGTATCTGAACATTGTACTCGAACTAACCAGTGAGCCGGAGATAATGAATCAATCTCCTTTGCTGGAGGTTTATCGGGGTATCGTACTGACCCTGCAGGGCGATTTTGATGAGGAGGCTTTTTCATACTTGGTAACATTATTTACTGCACATCAGGAGGTGCTTCCTCAGGAAGACAGAAAAACTATTCTGCGGCAACTGATTAATTTTGGAATACGCCTTTGGGATGAGGGGACTCCTATGATGACCGTGCTTTTGGACTTATACAAAAGTGCCATAAGCCTTAATATTTTGCTCGACAATGGTCGAATGCCGCACATCAGTTTTTACAATGTCGTTTCGTTAGGCGCCAAGGAAAAAGAATTTGACTTTGTCGAGCAATTTATTGAGCTCAATAGCCCCTTGTTGGAGGAAACTCTGCGCGAGCCGGTAGTCCGGCTCGCGCGAGCCATCCTTTTTTACAATATGGAAAATCTGGATGCTGCACACGAACAGCTCAATCCTGATGTATATCGGATACAGGGCGCCGAATTAGCTGTCAAGATACTCCTGATAAAAATCACGTTCGATCGTTTCCTTTTGTTTGACAAAGATGAATCCTTCCTTTCTTCCTTGTTAGATGCTTTGGAACAGTATGTCAAGTCGAAGGATTTGCCCGACCATAAAAAATTAGCGATGTTGCATTTCACTAAAATGATTCGGGCAATGGTCAAAAGTAAAAAGATTGCAAATCGGGATGCGGATTCAGAGCGGGAGAAGTTGAAGCTAAAACTACGTTCGTTAAAACCCGTCCATAACAAAAACTGGCTGGAAGAAAGGATTTTTTAAGCTAATTAAAGAATCCAATCCTCTACCCCGATATAACTGCTGGACTCGCCGCTGCATACCGTTTGGAAATAGAAGGTATAATTTCCGGCACTGAGGTTACTGAAGGTGTAAGTCAGGTTGTAAGTGTAGACAAACCCGCTTGCCGAACCGTCTTTAACGTACCAGAGCCGGTATTGTGCTCCTGTGAAAGCAGGATCCCAGTCAAACGTGAATGAGTTATAGGTTTGACCAGTTTTGGACACATTTTCGGGTTCCGGACAAGTGGTTTCTGGTAGGTTGGTTGCATTTCCCCATGCCGCTGCAGTGAGAAAAAGGCAAAAAGCGAAAATCTTCCTGTACATGATGGTAACTGTTTAATGGTGAAAGCAATTGGCGCCTCCTGCTTGTGCTTCCACTTTTTTGCCGGCCGGATCAAAATGGTAAGCTTTCTGCTGGTTAGTGCCGTTGAACAGATCAAAAATGTACTTGCACACTTAGCTGCTGCCAGGATTTCTGAGGAATGGCAACTTTGGCTGTAGGAAGAGGCAGGAAAAAGTGAGTATTGGGGGGGAAGTGCTTGAGTGTTTTAGTGTTTGAGTTGGCGTTCGGCTGGGGATTTCCACTAAACCACTGAGGACATCAAGCGCATTTCACCTTAGTGCCCTCAGTGACTCAGTGGTGAATCATGACACGCTGTGAATCAAAAAATACTCAACTTTGCCTTGAGCTCAAAGTCTACTTGTCAAACTGAACGCCAACTCCAACACTCCAACACTCCACACTCCAACACTCCAACACTCCAACACTCCAACACTCGTCCGCCATGACCGCTTTGATCATTGACGATGAAAAACACTCGCACGAAGCATTGCTTCGATTGACAGCAGGGGAGCAGGATCTCCAAGTGTTGGGCCAAGGGTATTCTGTGCAGGAGGGCCTAAAAATGGTACAAGCCTATCACCCTGAACTGGTGTTTCTGGATGTAGAAATGGCGGATGGAACAGGGTTTGATTTGTTGAAACAGCTTGGAACACCTTCTTTTCAAGTGGTATTTATTACTGCGCATAATAAGTATGCTGAAGCAGCCTTTCGGTTTGGCGCATTGGATTTCCTCACCAAGCCGGTACAAAGGGAATTGTTGCAGGAGGCGCTGGAACGTATGCGGCAACGAAAGGCAGAGCGATACACGCTGGAACAATTGCATATTGCGCTGGAAACATTTCATCAGGGGCATCAACGCAAGTTGCCCCAACGCATAGCCGTTCCAACCTCCAAGGGTCTGGAGATGATTCCAGTGTCGGACATCCTTTATCTGGAGGCTGATTGGAATTATACCTATTTCCATTTCATGCGGGGAGGCGTAAAGCAAAAGCTTCACGCCTCCCAAAACTTGAAATATTACGAATCTGCGTTGGAGCACTATTCAGATTTTTTGAAAGTGCACAGGTCATACATCATTAATTTGCTGCAGGTTGACCGTTTTATCCGGTCAGACAGCACCTTGGAACTTCGCGATGGCAGCGAAGTGCCAGTTGCCAGAGGGAGCAAGGAAGAAGTGGAGAAACGATTATTGAGTCAATAGATACCTTTAATTTATCCTTCTTCCGCTATTTGGATGATATCGATCATCGAAAAACTGCGCTTTTCCAATCCGTTTTTGTCTTTAGGGACCCATTTAGGGTCTTGGTTAAGAAAGGACGATTTATCTGCTTTAATTAGTCCTACTATAACTTCACAAACAATCTGGGAGCCAACCGGCCCCAATCTTTTACTTTGGCTGTTTTCCTGAGCTTCATAGAGGATATAGTACCATAAAGGAGTATTATTTTGCAGGTGGCTTGGGAAATTGGCCGTAGTTACTTTAAGTGGGGGTATTCCCATGGCTCGGGCTACATCCTGTCCACTGGGTAATCCAAGGAGCATCCCTCTGGTCAGATTTAGCTCTGCGATGTTTTTTTCGTTTACCTTTAATGAGGTATCCAGGATAAACTTTTTCACATCTTCTGTTTGAAGGTCATTCAGCCATAATGACAATAAGGCGTCTATCGTTTTTTCTTTCTCGTCTTCTGTAAGTTTTCTACTCAATTGATTGTTTATTCCTTTAAGACCTTTGATTAATTGTAAAAAATTCTCTCTGTTCGGATTGTCAATGCCTAACTGAGAGGGAATGTTCCTCAACGCCATTGCAATCTTTGTATCAATACCATGATTGAAGTTTATTGCGTCGGTGTTGTCAGAAAAGAACAGGCGCATGTCCACGCGGAATGGACTATATGGTTTTGATGCAAAAAGGCTTTGAAGTTGTTCACTTTCACCCATTGCTATATAGGAGGGATCCTGATTAAAAACGTAAATCCCTCTAACCTGACTATGGCCAAATCTGAATGCAGCAGCAGAAAATTCGAGTGGAACAAAGGGCTCATTACGCCAATCAAAATACTTTTTCGAGATTTTTTCAGAAGCTAAATCCCGGATTAGTTGAAGCCGCTTTTTTCTCATTTGAACCTCATCCAGGCCTTTTAATGCCGAGGCTTTATAAGTATCCAAGTCATACCAGTTAGTGATGTCGATAATCCTTGGCAAATAGTCGTACAAGACAACCCATTGGTAACTCCACTTTACAATTTGTTGCGCCTTCCTGAATAACATGGCCTCATTCCCTGTGTAGTCATTTTCCTTTTTTAACCGTTCCACAATTCGATTGTGAAAAGTTAAAAAAGTGGCATGAAGCTGCGAGATGATAATATTTTCATCATTTCTGGGGTCAGCAATGACAGCTGTTTTGCCTAATCTTGGCAAATTTTGATAACTCGGATCCTGGTCGCCATTTTTATCAGGCGCTGGTAGGTAAAATTGGGTGGAATTAGCGGTCAGGGTGTTTTTATACAAAAAGGGATTGATGTTTGGCCCAGAACCATAAACCGAATCTAGGTCTAGTGCCGGGGTACGGAAGTTCCATAAATACTCAGGATCTATACTGCGTTCTCCAATAGAGGTAGGATCAAAACTGATATCGTGAATGATAAATTGCCCCAAATAGGTATAGCCTGCCGGCATGTTGTTGTCGGCATTTGTGCCCTGATACATAGTTCTTGCAATCTGAAAAATGTCGGATCGCGACCTTGGGGAATCAACCATGCAAGGCGAAAGCCATGGAAAAAGTCGACCAAATTTTCCACGCTCATAGGATCTGGAGGCGGGGATTGGTTGAGAGGTCAGATTGAAATGTTGCTTCATAGTTGAGAAGTTAAAAGTGGATTTAGTACAGGGATTAAAAACCATGAAAAGTTTTTTTGAAAAAATTACTTTGTTGTGGAGGTGTTTTTGAAATATTGTGAAAAAATGAAATGATTTGCAAATATATAGTAGATGTGGTGCCTGTTTCTCCCGATTAATTTTCAGAATCACTTTTTTTAACCAATAAAATTTCACGTATGATTATCAAGGTTTCCGCCTCAAATGCACCTTCCAATCCGAATCCAATTCAGGATGGCAAAGCTTGGTTTGAATCGCAAATTGGAAAACCAAATGTAAATCTTGCGCCCTTTGTGGCTTTCGGAGCGAAGGATGTATTGGACTTGGTTTTGAATCAGGCTTCTAAAAAAGTGGTCATTTCAAAACAACTACATGATAATCAAATCACTTTGGGTTTAGCCGGAATTACCCCGGTTGGGTATTTACAGGCCGGCACGTATCAAAGACAAGGAAATACGATTGATCATGTGGGGTTAATAGGCACCCCCATTGCTAATGTGGCTGGTAATCGCCAAATCAAAATTGACTTTTCAAACCTTTTGGGCGCTGACAATGGAAATACCCGGTTTATGACCTCCTTTGTGTCTACTGGTGATTTTATAACCATTATTGGGCGATTTCAGAAAAAGTCAGAACCTTCTAACCTGTTTGCTACCGTAAATTTTCGGGTAGAAGAATTGTTGCCTGTTCTGAATGCCAATAATGTTTCAAAAATAGCCTTTATTAAAGGATATTATACTATGACCCAAAAAACTGATCCGCATCCTGAAGATAGTTTTGCCTTGAGAATTGATGTTTCTGCCGACCTTGAGGCATTAGTTGCAGTTGGAATTGATGAAAATAATCAAGTTGTAACTGATGTGGTTATGCCTGAAACAACATGGCCAGTTCGGTGGCAACGATATGCATAAGACATGAATTAAAGGATGGATGACAGTATCTTTCTTTTGAATGGGTTGCCTCGAACCTTGTATCAAAAGAAACACATCTTATTTGTAGCTATTTGGCTACTTACACCACTTATTGGACAATCTCAACTTGTTCATAGGTTAAACAATTTAAAATTTCACCATCTGGATCAGAATGACGGTCTGTCAGAGCTTCAAAATGCCTATATCTCTGAGGATTCCCGGGGATATATGTGGTTTGGAAGTTATGATGGTATAAATAGGTTTGATGGGAAAAATATCAAGGTATTTCAGCCATTATTGGCTAATGGAGGAAAAGATAGCCATGTATCCAGTAAAGTTTTTGAGGATGATTTGGGTAGGCTATGGTTTACGACGTATAAAGGATTGTACTGTATTGATCCAATGCTCGATACCATCCAAAACATACCGATACCTATCGCTTTTCAAAAGGACTTAGAGGATTGTTATGCGTTTTACTTGGAGTATTCAAGGGTATTATGGATGGTTGCCAACGATACCTTGCGAAAAATGGACCTTATTAGCGGGAAATGTGAATCTTCACATTTCCTGAAAACTTATGTCTGTGAACCAATTATAGGGCTCAACGGCCAGGTAACAGGTTTGGCGATTCCCAAACCTGACGAGCCTTCAGGTATTGATATCCTGGTATACGACAAAAAAGGCGGGCATACGATAAATTCTTTTTTTAACCCCAATAACAAAGAAGGCCAGCCTGTAGCATTGATCATTGGTGCAAAAGCAGAAGGTGATTCCCTGCTGTGGCTTTCTACTGATCTTGGTTTGATCCGCTTTCCAATACGGAACCCCAACAGGTTTCGAGTGATTACTATTGATCAGAACAGTCTTTATTTCGATGAGGTTCCCTGGCAGAATTTTCGGTGGATCACGCTAAATCCTGGTGGTCTTTGCCTTGTAGACTCCAATGGAGTTCCCATCTGGACAACAAATCGAATTCAAGTAGAGCAGTATAGCGTAGCTTTTAATCATTTAAATAATATAATGGTATCCAAGGATGGTACGCTTTGGATTTCCTCCTGGGGTAAAGGAATTTATTTTACCAATCTTAACGCCAACAAGTTTGACGGAATTACTTCTTTCCATCCGATTTCACTAACTGAAAAAACAGCTATTAGCTCGGTATGTCCAGGGAACAAAGGGGGCTCTGTTTGGTGCGCTGCAAAGGATGGCAGATTGTTGGCTATTTCTGAGGATAATATAATTGGCTATGACCAGATTGCTTTGCCTTTTGGCCTTCCGGTAAATAATAAGAGTAAAAGAGTTTTTCAGGATTCGGGAAAATGTACCTGGATTCAAATCGGGGGAGAACTTTGGATGGATAATGGGGGGACCCATAGATTTGAATTGAAAGGAGTAAACCTGGATGGTGTGTCAAAAGTTGTTCGACTAAAGTCAGGAAACAGGTATGTACTAACCACCACAAAATTATTTAGGATGCCGTTTTCTGAAAAAAAAGTGGTGGATTATTCAAAAATTCAAGCCCTTACCACCTGGAAACGCGTTTATGAAATGTTCAGTGTCAACGAGCAATATTTGATGGTTTCCGATGGGTTCGACAAATTGTTTGTGTACAAAGAAGGGGAAAAGGAATTGTTATTAGTCAAAGAACTTTCTGGTGTCGGATTCGTAAATGGATTGGTTGAAGTAGCTGGCAAAGGACAGGTTTGGCTTGCCACCAATAGAGGACTCCTGGTTTTACATATTCCTCAATTTGAGCTCGAAATGGTTTCTGCATTACCCAAAATTATTCTACCACAATCTTTCAATGGCATATTGCCGGATCTTAAAGGTCGACTATGGCTTTCGTCTAATTCTGGTTTATACAGATATGATCCAGGCAATGGGGAGCTAAAGCATTACACAGAAAGTGATGGCCTTCAAGCCTTGCAATTTATACCCGGCAGCGCCACCACGCTCCCTGATGGTCGACTTGCCTTCGGTGGGGTTAACGGATTAAATGTGTTCCATCCGGATTCCATACACGACAACCCTAATCCTCCCAGAATCCATTTTACCAATTGGGTGGTCAACGATACAGGGTCTATCAGTACCGCGCCGGAATATTTACCTTTCCAAACGTTTACTGCGGATCAAAATACACTCTCATTCTCCTTTGTTGGTATTGATTTTGTCGCGCCAGATGAGGTGCTGTACCGTTACCAACTCAAAGGTTATGATCAGGATACGGTTGAAGGAGGCAATAATGGCTTTGCCCGCTATGCCAAATTGCCCGCCGGCCATTATACCTTCCAGGTTTGGGCAGCTAACTCTGATGGCGTTTGGAGTGCCGAACCACATGAATTGTCGTTCGCTGTTTTACCGCCCTGGTATAAAACCTGGTGGGCTATTACCCTTTATATACTTTCGATTGGTTTTTTAGGATTCCGGTTTTATCGCAACCGCGTTGCACGAATTAAAAAAGAAGAAGCAGACAGACGCAAAGAAGCTGAATTCAGACAAAAAGAAGCAGAAGCAAAACAACTGGCCGCTGAATGGCAAAATGCTGTGTTGCGACTCCAAATGAATCCACATTTTCTGTTTAACAGCATGAATTCCATCAGCAGTTACTTGCTGCAAAAGGATGTTGACACCGCCCAGGATTATTTAGCCAGATTTTCTCATTTGATGCGCCGCATTCTGGAATTAGCCTCTAAACCTTTTATTCCGATCCAGGATGAAACAGAATTACTTGAGCAATACATGGCGGTGGAAAGTATGCGCTTTGAAAATGCATTCCGTTGGACCATACAAGTTGCTCCAGACATTGATCCGGATGAGGTACAGGTTCCTACCATGATCCTGCAACCCTTCGTGGAAAATGCCATCTGGCACGGATTTTCCGGCAAAACTGGTCAGGGTCATATCCAAATAAGCTTTTCCTGGCGAAATGGGATGTTGTGCTGTACCGTGGAAGATAATGGTGCAGGCAGAAAAATACCACAACCAGACCAGGAGCCCCGCAAGGTTACCGCCATTCAAATTACCCGGCAGCGATTGGCAGGGTTTAAACCCGTATCGGGGCAACAACCGTACCTGCATTTTCAGGACCTTCTGCATCCGGATGGTTCGGCCGCCGGTACAAAAGTGGATATCTGGTTGCCTCCGGATTTATGATAAAGACACGATAAAGGAAGGGCTTGTCTTATCTTTGCCGCAATTTTCAGGCTTGTTACTTTTCACCTTTTACCCAAACCTATAAGGTTTTAGGAAACCTTATAGGTTTGGGTAAAAGGTGAAAAGCGTAACTGACGCTTTCAAACAATAACACATGGAAACCCTTTCCCTCCCCCGTACGCAACCTGAAATGCTGGCCGTAGGACAGCGACATCAACAGTTGAGCATCGGTATTCCCAAAGAAACGACCCTGCAGGAAAACCGGGTAGCTCTGGTACCCAATTCTGTTGCTACACTTACGGCGCATGGTCATGAGGTATTGGTGGAATCAGGCGCCGGAGATAAATCCCGATTCACTGATCTCGATTATTCAGAGGCAGGCGCCCAGGTAGTTCACAGCGCAGAAGAGGTATATAAAGCGGAGGTTATCCTTAAATCAGCACCGCCCACCCTGATAGAAATAGAATTGATGCGCCCCGGACAGGTCATTGTTTCGCCAATACACCTGCCGCTGCTCAACGCCGAATACATCCATAAGTTGTTGCAAAAACGCGTGGTTGCCTTAGCCATGGAATACATCCGGGATGATGTATCCGGAGCTTTCCCGGTGGTACATGCCATGAGCGAAATTTCCGGCAACAGCGCCATCCTGATTGCGGCCGATTTGCTGGCCACAACCCGCGGGGGAAAGGGGGTGTTGCTGGGAGGTGTGGCCGGTGTGCCACCAGCCAAAGTCATTATTCTGGGCGCCGGTGTGATCGCTGAATTTGCTACTCGCACAGCTTTAGGTCTCGGAGCCGAAGTGCGTATTTTCGACAATAATATCCAACAAATCATCCACCTGCAAAACCAGGTTGGCCGACCATTGCACACCTCCGTAATCAACCCCAAACACCTGCAGGAGCAATTGCTTACCGCAGATGTAGCCATTGGCGCAGTCCATTCTGCACATGCCAATGCGCCCATGCTGGTCTCTGAAGACATTGTGCGGCGGATGAAACCGGGTTCTGTAATTGTGGATGTGAGTATTGATCAGGGCGGTTGTTTTGAAACTTCGGAGGCAACTACCCACGATAAACCAACTTACGAACGACATGGTGTGATCCACTACTGCGTACCCAATATCCCTTCGCGGGTTGCCCGAACCGCCTCGGAAGCCATTTCCAATATTCTTACTTCTTTATTATTAACTTCAGAAACCGGAGGGATTCATGCCTTGATAACGGCCCATCCAGGTTTGCGCAACGGCGTGTACACTTACCGCGGCACCCTCACCAATACCCACCTGGGTGAGCGCTTCCAAATGAGGAGTACTGATCTGGATTTGTTGATTACATCAGATTTTTAGTGTTTGAGTGTTTGGGTTTTTGAGTGTTTTAGTTAGGGTTTGGCTGGGCGATGGTGGTTAACTATCGTAGATTTATTCAGGACATCCTCGCTTGAAACCCCGAAAATATCGCAGAAATTCGTCTCTATTTGTTGCTCCAGCTCTGTCAAAGTCCGGTTCCGGAGTTTGGCTGCCCGTTCATATACCTCCTGAATTTTCCATTCGGAAATATCTGTTTCTAAGAAAAACCGATCCCCGGGAACCAAAGAGAGCACTTCTGCTGCGCGATTGCCCTCCCGGAACAGGGCAGAGCCAAAAGACAAATATGCGCCGGCGCGCAACAGCATCTCCGCTGTGGCCTGATTTTTATCAAAACCATGAAATATCCAGGGTTGGCGGGGCTTGAGTTCCTTTTTTAACTGCAATACCTCCGCATGCGCGCGCACGCAATGGATAATGAGCGGTTTGTCAAATCGTTCTGCCAATCCAATACAATAACGGAAAGCTTCTATCTGTGTTTCCCAGGGCGTGTCGCAAACCTTGTCAAGTCCGGCCTCACCAATAGCCAGGGTGTGGGACAGTGCAGCCTCATTTTCCAGCCAATCGCAGGCGGAGATCCAGGGTTGAGGCAAATACCAGGGGTGCAGTCCTACTGATTGCCAGGGCGACAAAGGGGGGCGGGGTTGTCCGGCATAAATACTTTCCAGTGCCAGAACATCTGGCATGGCAACCGGAGCATGAGTGTGAAAATTGATCAACACCTGGCAAAGATGGTAATTCATATAAAAATGACCTAACTCATGGTGCAATTAGCGTTGAGGGAATGACCTTTGCGGGGAGTTGGGTGTACAATCAAGCATATTTTAACACGAAAAAAGCGCCAGGATTTGGATAGTGAATTAAAAACTCTCCTACCTTGCACCCATTCTTCAAATCTAAAGAAAACAGAACTTTTCAGCCATTTTGGAGCATGAAATTTTTTAAAATTAGCAAATTATTCACGATCATTCTGTGCATGGCCATATCTTTGCCGGCCGCCTGGGCGCAGGGCAACCGCGATTTCATGCGGGAGACCGGAAAAATTTACGTCGTAGTAGGCGTTATTTTGTTGATCTTCCTCGGCATTGTATGGCAACTTGTGCGTCTGGATCGTTCACTAACCAAAATAGAACACCAACTCAACGACGACAAAAATGAGTGGAAAAATTAGTTTCTTTAAGAGCGTAGAAAACTACGTGGACAAGGCCGCCGCCTTCACCGACATTCCTAAAGGCCTGATTGAACAGATCAAAGCCTGTAATCTGGTCCTCCAAATCCGTTTTCCGGTGCGTGTAGGCAAAGACTATCAGGTGATTGAGGCTTACCGCGTTCAGCACAGCCACCACCGCCTGCCAACTAAAGGTGGTATCCGTTACGCTGAATCCGTTGATCAGGATGAAGTAATGGCGCTTGCTGCGCTGATGAGCTACAAATGCGCCCTGGTGGATGTGCCATTCGGCGGCGCCAAGGGTGGTATCCGGATCAACCCGGGTAACTTCACCGAAGAACAACTGCAAAACATCACCCGTCGCTATACGTCTGAACTGGTTAAGAAAAACTTCATCGGCCCGGGCATCGACGTGCCTGCGCCGGATTATGGAACGGGTCCGCGTGAAATGGCCTGGATTCTGGATACTTATCAGGCGCTTCGCCATGGCGAGGTGGATTCCATTGCCTGCGTAACGGGTAAGCCTGTTACCCAGAATGGTATCCGTGGCCGCGCCGAAGCTACAGGCCGCGGTGTTTTCTACGGCTTGCGCGAGTGCATGCGTTACGAAGAAGACATGCAAAAAGTGGGCCTTACCAAGGGAATTGAAGGCAAAACCATGGTAGTGCAGGGCCTCGGTAACGTAGGTAGCAACACAGCCCTGATCAGCCAAAAAGAAGGTCAGGTGAAAATCATTGGCGTTTCAGAACGCGAAGGTTCTATCCACGATCCAAACGGTATTGATGTAGAAAAACTGCTGGCGTTCCGCAAAGAAACCGGCTCCATCATTGGGTTCCCTGGCACCAAGCACATTGGCGACGCCCTGGCTGCACTCGAACTGGATTGCGATATTCTGGTTCCTGCAGCGCTGGAAAACCAGATCACCGCCGAAAATGCTCCGCGCATCAAAGCAAAAGTGATTGCTGAAGCTGCAAATGGCCCGATCACCGCAGATGCCGATCCAATCCTGATTGCCAAAGGCACCATCATCCTGCCCGACTTCTACATCAATGCAGGTGGTGTAACGGTATCTTATTTCGAATGGCTGAAAAACCTGTCGCACCACCGTTTCGGTCGCCTGGAAAACCGTTTCCAACACGGCGCTTTCAACCGGATCGTATCCAAGGTGGAAGAAATGACCGGCAAATCGATCAGTGACCGCGATCGTGAGTTGCTGACCCGCGGCGGTACCGAAGTAGACCTGGTAAACTCTGGTTTGGAGGATACCATGATCACTGCTTATGGCCAGATCAAGGAAACTTTCCGTCAGCACCCGGATATTAAAGACATCCGTACGGCAGCCTTTGTTTGCTCGCTTAAAAAGATTGCCAGCGACTATATCTCTATGGGTATTTTCCCGTAACAGGTATACGCACGTCTTAATATATCACCGGGGCGCCGCGCAGAAGCGAGGCGCCCCGGTTTGTTTTTGGTCGGCGGCGAAACCTGCCGGTACAAACCCTACTCACCAATCCACCAAAACCTCATAATCGTATTTCCAGCTCCGCGATTCACCGGGCTTGAGCGTAATTTCCCACACGGCCTCAAAGGAAGAATTGACCCCAAGATAAGCGTTTTCTTCCTGTTTTTGCCATTCCTGTGCAGAGCTGAGCGGTTTGCCAACAATGCTTCGGCGTATCTTAATGGTGGCAGGCTCAGACTTGTAATTGGTAACCGAAACATTACCTTCTACTTTGGCTACATCGTACTTCCGGAGAAAAAATTCGGTCACATTCTCCCTCCGGTCAACAACGGATTCCACATGGTTTACCCTGATATCGGGCGCCTGAGCGATCGTCACTTTGCTGGTGGCTCCCGGAGCAGTGAAGGCCAGCTGGCTTTGGCTCACAGCCTGCAATCCGTTTTTGTTTTCAGAAAACAGGTTTACCACACCGGTAGTCCAGGGCTGTTTGCTTTGGTTCTTAAACTCTACGATATGGTCTACCGGATAGGCATCGTCAGGTTTGCGTTGATCTGCATAGGATTGATACGAGGTGTAATTATGTAACAAATCCGGTGTGGCCCGAATCAGTGTGGTTTCAAAATAGTGCCTGGTTTCTACGGTTTCTTCCAGAATGGGTATCTGATACCTGCTGAATTTGGAGAAATTGCCTGGCCGTACGGAGTAAAAGAAATAGTCTTCAGCGCTTGAGGTGGCTGCATTCATTTGGTTATTTCGGGCGCCTCCCAGTACCGTAACTTCATCAATAACTTGCGCGTTTATAGCTTGGGTGGAAATCGTATTCGAGTACTGATTACGATAATACTGATGCTGATATTGGTTGGAGAAGAGATAAAAATTGAATAGCCTTGATGGCTCCTCTGCAAACTGGAATTTAGGAATGCCCACTGCCAGACGCAATTCGGCATCTCCAAGATCTTCAGAATTGTTGTGGATTTCTGCACGCAATGATAGTCGCGCCTTATTGTTGCCCATCATTTCCATACGGTAAATAGGTGTCCAGCCGATGCTGTCGCTGAGGTACACCAGATTAACGTCCTGTTCTTTTTTATCGGAATTGAAGCGCAGTTCGAGTCTTCCAGAGGCTTTTTTTGCACTGGGAATAGTTGGTTCATTGGCAAATTCAATGCGACTTACGGCCATTTCATTGAGGTATAGGTATCGGCCATCTGTTGTTTGAAATAGGAAAGGCACATTTGATACCTGTTGTACCTGATTGTAGGGATTTGCCATTTGTATGGGGTTGGATAGCCTCCGAATAAATTTTCCTTCCATTTGTTCCAGCGGTTGGTTGTTGGAAGGTTGAATCCATATCCTTACCGATTGGTTTTTGTTCTTTTCCATCATATCCACCGGCGAAGTGCTTGGATCAAAGGATTCCAGGCTGTCGAGCGCTGTAAATACACTGGTTAGTTCGCCGGTAGTCGCTGCTGCCCAATAGGTGCCGAATAAAGCAGGTGGAAGCGAGCGGGTGATGTATCGGCGGTTTTCCACCTGCACCTTACCGTTGCGTTCCACCATGGCTTTGTTGTTTTTAAAAATGGTTACGCTGCGCACCGGAACGGTTTGTGCGTTCAGGAAGAAAGGAGTGGCGAGAAGCAGAAGTAGGATTGTGTTTCGCATAAAAAGTCAATTGATGAGTGAAATATTTCAAGTAAGATGTCACAAACAAGGGAAATGCACAACCATAATCCAATTTTGAATTAGGTTTTTTCAAGTTTTTAAAATAATTTTGACAGCACATTTCCAAATTTATGAAACAATCTTTAGGCTTTTTACTGCTGTTTTTTGGGCTTTTTCCCATGTTCTTATCTGCCCAGACTCCCCGCAAAATTGCGCTCATTGTTGCGGTGGGCGACTATCCTGAATCCTCCGGCTGGCAGAAAATTAATGCGCAGAATGATGTAGTTCTGATAACCAATACTTTGCTCAGGCAAGGGTTTAAAGCGGGAAATATTACACAAGTAGTGGATAAGGATGCTTCAAGGGAGGAGATTTTGAAAACTTTACGCAAAACGGTGAAGTCCCTGAAGCCGGGCGATGTGTTTTTATTTCAGTTTTCCGGGCACGGACAACAAGTGGCAGATGACAATGGCGATGAGTACGACGGATTTGATGAAGCCATTGTTCCTTATAATTCACCGATGAAATACCAGAAAGATGGGTATCAAGGCGGGAATCTTATTCGGGATGAGGAGTTGGGAGCATTGCTGGATGAGGCGCGAAAGAAAATTGGTCCATCTGGAAACGTTCTGGTGATCCTGGATTCCTGCCATTCAGGCACAGGTACCCGTGCCATGGCTATGGCACGTGGAACAGATTTTGTGATGGCCGACTCCAGTTATATTGCCCAACAACCGCGAAATAAACCAGAAAACGGCTGGCTCCCGGACGCCCTCCAAATCGAAAAGGCTTCTATGACAGCATTTTTTGGGGCAACAGCCGGGCAACTAAATTATGAAACCAAAGATGAAACGGGGCAGGGCATTGGATCTCTCACTTATGCATTTTGCCAAAAGCTGAATGAATCAGGTCCGAATACAACTTATCGTGTGCTGTTTGATCAGGTAAAAACGGCTATGGCAGGCATAGCCCCATATCAGACCCCTCAATATGAGGGCACGATGGATCAGCAAATATTTGGCGGTGCTTTACTTGAACCGCCGAGTTACAGCAAAATCAGTGAATGTAAGTCTCGCAACACCATCCGAATAGATGCAGGTTGGCTTCATGGCATGCATGAAGGGACTATAGTAGGACTGTATCCGGCTGGAACACCAAGTCCCTCTGCAGCGGAACCTATTTTGAAAGGGACATTGAGTGCTACCGCTCCTTATGAAAGTGTTGTAAAATTGGAAAAGCCTTTACAAAACAAATCTGATTGTTCCTCTTGGGTTTATACCATCGAAAAAAACTTTGGCCCTTTGCACGCAAGTATTCATCTGGACCTGCCCTCCGGTGATCCTGTTGCGGTGGCTTTCCGGGAAAAGATTCAAAATCTGCCTGTTATTTCAGAGGTCAAGGAGAACCCTGATGTACAAATCATCAGAGAAGGTAACGATATTCAGTTGCGAAGCCGAGGATTGGTATTGGAAAAAGTGGAGTCTCAAAAATCCCCTGGGTTGATTGCTGATCGAATGATCAGAAAAACGCTTTCCTGGGCACAGGCTGATTACCTGCGGAATTTAAACGTAGAAAATGATGGTCTTCAGTTGACGCTTGAAGTAATCCCGGTAGAATTGGATAAGCGGACTTACAAAGTAAAACAAGAATTTACTTTGCAGACTAAGACCGACGCCCAGGGCAATATATCCTTTACATCAGGAGATGTTATACGAGTCCGAGTCCACAACAATGGACTGCGAACGGCCTATTTTACCTTGTTGGATATTGAAAGCACTAACAAAGTGAGTGTTTTGGCGCCGAATGCCCAGGAAACCCCCGAAGAGTTAAAAGTTGAGCCGGGAAAGTCGATTGAAATTGCTCAGAGTTTCGGGTTGAGTCCTTCTTATGGAAAGGAGTTGCTCAAATTACTGGCCACTGACCAACCTGTGGATCTGCGTTCAATTACCCAAACCAGAGGGGTAGGGGAGGCCAACAACCAGAACGCCCTTTCGCAGTTATTTGCACAGACCTATTTTAATGAAGAATGTATGACCAGAGGCGGAAAAACTACCAGCGTTCCTGTGGAGAATTTGCATATAGATACGGTAGTGTTTGAAGTGAAAGAATGAGAAGAATATCGAATATTCAAAAAAAAAACGCCCCCTGGTGTCACAGGAGGCGTTAAACCGTTTCTCATAGTTGCCGTGGGACGTGTGTTGCGATGACGGCTTTGGGATGTATGCGGATATTACTGTTTTCTCTTGTCGCCGGAACCTGAAGTTGATCCGCCGGAAGATGGACGCGTTTTTTGCTGGTCGGACTTGGAAGGTGCTTCCTCCATTTCTTTTTCGGTTTTGCGGCCCTTTTCTTTTTTAGGCCCTTTACCTTTATGACCTTCGTGACCTTCATGGTCTTTATGGTGGCCCTTGGCTTTTCCTTTTGCTTTGCCTTTGGAATGGCCTTTTTTCTTGCCGTTTTCACCTTTTTTCTGGCTGCGGGCTTCTCCGTTTTCTTTGCCTTTGCCTGGTTCGGGTCTTGCCTGGGTTGGGGCGGGCATATCAGCTTTGGGTTTGGCTTCGGTTGGGCCAGATTGATCGCGCTTTTGTTCTGTTTTAGCTGGCTCGGTGGTTTTTGGAGCGGAGATGTTTTGCGCGTTTACCTGAAAGACCGCAAAAACAACGAGGACGAGGGAAAACACAATTGCTTTTTTCATGATGTAAAGGTTGTCTGTTTGTGTAGACATTCTAAAGACGACCTTTGGGAAAAAAGCCACAGGTGAGGGAGGAGTTTTAACATTTTTTTTAGTGACTGTTGTTTTTACCGCGGAGTCGGAGAGGCTGGGAGTTTTTAGTGACGGGGTGACGGGGTGACTGCCAGTCACCCCGTCACCCCGTCACTAAAAACTCCCAGCCTCTCCGACTCCGCGGTAAATAATTCACAGCCGATCTTTAAAATTCCGCAAGCTCACGGCAAGAAAAAACAATGCCATGCCACCCAGAACCGCCGTTTGTTTCCAGAGCACATCAAGTCCGGTTCCTTTAATCATGATACCTTTTATAATAGGGTTAAACCAGGTGGCCGGGATAACGCTACCTATAACTTGCAAGGGTACCGGCATACTCTCGCGGGGAAAAATAAAGCCGGAAAGCAGCATGGTGGGCATCATCAGACCCAGTGCAGAAATGAACATGGCGGTCATTTGATCCTTGGCTTTGGTACTGATCAAAATGCCCAGCGACAGGGCTACAAACATATACAGGACGCATTCAGCCGTGAGCAACAGTATGGAGCCCTGCAATGGCATTCCGAAAATGTAGATACCCACCAGCACCACCACGAGTGCATTGAGCAGAGTGAGGGCCAGATATGGCGCTGTTTTGCCCAGGATGATTTGGATGGGCTTCAAGGGTGAAACCAATAATACTTCCATGGTGCCCAGTTCTTTTTCCCGGGCAATGGTAATGCTGGTCATCATGGCAGATACCAGCATCAGAATGAGTGTCATTACCCCTGGCACAAAATTGAAAACGGCTTTTTGTTCCGGATTGTAGCGCATGCGCGTTTCCGTTCGGATAGACGTGATGGCGTTGCCTGATCCGGTTACCAGAGCTTTTTCCTGCACAAAATCTGCAATGATGGCATTGGCGTAGTTGATCAGCGTAGTAGCGGTATTCGGATCAGAGGCGTCACCAATGAGTTGTATGTCTGTCGGTTTGTTTGGCGAAACAGAAAAGTCGGCCGGGAACACCACCGCCATTTTAACTTTTCCACTTTTAAACGCTGCTTCCAGATCAGCCTCGGAAGGGATATTTTGTTCCAGTTGAAAATATCCGCTGGATACCAGTTTATTGGTCAGTGCATTGCTCTCTTCCGTTTTAGCCGGATCAAGTACTGCAATGGCGGCATTTTTGATTTCGTTGGTTAGTACATAACCAAACAGCAACACCTGTATAACCGGCATGCCAAACAGAATCATCAACGTCCGCCGGTCGCGCAGAATGTGCCGGAACTCTTTTTGTATGAATGCAGAGAAACGATTCATGGTTCGAGTGTTTTGGTGTTTTAGTGTTTTGGTGTTTTGGTGTTTTAGTTAGCGACTGGTTAAATGTCTCGGGTAACTATAGGTTGGGAAGGTGGGTAATACTTTCATAATTTATCGTGATAAAACCCAGCCGAACGCCTACCAAAACACCAAAACACTAAAACACTAAAACACCAAAACACTACCCTCTGGCTATCCTCCTGAAAACCTCATCCATATTCCTGGCCTGGTATTGGTTTTTGAGGGCTCCGGGGGTGTCGAGGGCTACGATGCGGCCATCTACCATCATGCTGAGTCGGTTGCAATATTCGGCTTCTTCCATGTAATGGGTGGTTACCATGAGGGTAATGCCCTCGTGCGCCGCTTCGTAGATCAGTTCCCAGAATTGCCGACGAGTGAGCGGATCCACCCCGCTGGTTGGCTCATCCAGGAACACAATGCTGGGGTCGTGAAGCAATGCTACTGAAAAGGCCAGTTTTTGTTTCCAGCCCAGTGGCAAACTTTTCACCAGTTTGTCTGCTTCCGGCTCCAGTTCCAGTTTTTGTAACAATGTGGCTGTTTTTTGGCGGATAAGCGCCATGCTTAACCCGTAAATGCCGCCAAACAGCCGAATGTTTTCCCGGACGGTGAGGTCTTCGTACAAACTGAATTTTTGGCTCATGTAGCCAATGCGTCGTTTCACCTGTTCCGGCTGTTTCCAAACATCAAAGCCGGCCACCATGGCACTTCCGGAACTTGGGGTTAGCAAGCCGGTAAGCATTTTTAATGCGGTGGTTTTCCCGGCGCCATTTGCACCCAAAAACCCAAAAATCTCACCTTCCATAACGTCAAATGAAATGGCATTTACGGCGGTAAAGGCGCCGAAGGTTTTAGTAAGTTTATCCGTAGAGATGATGGTTGACATAGGTGGAGTTATTTAGGGTCATTTAGGTGCCATTGGGAGTCATTTGGAGTCATTTAGGTGCCATTGGGAGTCATTTAGGTGCCATTTGGAGTCATTTAGGTGTCATTTAGGGGGCCAGGGGGGCGCTGAGGTTGGCGACTTCTTCGGAGGTCAACCCATAAATAGGAGGGGTCTTGACATTTAACATGCTCAAATACATGTACATCTGTCCGCGGTGATGGATCTCGTGTTCAACCAATGCCCGGAGCCATTTCCAGCAGGTGATGGGTTGGCCGCCGGGTGTCTGGATTTTAGCCTGTAACTGGTCTGGGGTGAGGGTATTAAATACAGCCACTGATTGTTGGTGCATCTCATCAAAATAAGCCAACGTGTCTGTCATTCCACTGGCCAGGTCTGTTCCACAACCGGTGTATTGAGATGGCCGGCCTTGCACCGTTTCTGCATACAACCAGCGTTCAATGGCGGCTATATGTCTCACCTGGTCTCCCAGGGTGAAACGGCCAGATTTGTAAGTCCACTCCAGCAGTTCGGGTGGTATCAGTAACACGAGCTTGCGTGTGCGCTCCCGTACACGCTCGTAATATTCTAAAAAAGGCTCTATTTGGTTGATTACCATAGGATTCAGGACTTTATATAAGAAATGAAGCAATCTTCAATGGTTGGCGCTGCAACCTTGATGTCAATTTTTTCATGTCCATTGCTTTGCAGAAATGCCAGCAATTGTTCCGGATGCCGTGGATTCGCTATAACACTTTCCATCTTTACGTGTGCATACTCCCCAAAGGCATAACAATCCTGCACGCCATCCATGGTGCGCAAATCATGTATCAGACGGTACATATCTGCAGACCGAACGGCATACAATGGGTGTTCAAAGCCTGTCGTGATACCATCTGGCGTATCTATGGCCATTATCCGGCCATTTTGCATCAAAGCAATATGATGACAAAGTTCCGCCTCGTCCATATTGGGTGTACTAACCAGCATGGTAATGCCATGTTGACGCAAACCAGCCAGCATTTCCCAAAATTCCTGCCTGCTCACCGGATCTACCCCGGTACCTGGCTCGTCAAGCAACAACACTTCCGGGCGGTGAATCAGGGCGCAACAGAGCGCCAGTTTTTGCTTCATGCCGCCGGAAAGCGCACCAGCCCTGCGGTCTTTAAATGGAGCAATCTGGGAATAAATCGGGGCAATCAGTTCGTAGTTTTCCCGGATACTGGAGCCAAACACTGCCGCAAAAAACTCCAGGTTTTCCTCTACCGTCAAATCCTGGTACAAGGAGAATTTACCGGGCATATACCCTAAAATCTGCCGGATTTTTTTGTAATCCTTCACCCCATCAAGCCCGCAAATACGGGCATGACCCTTATCCGGCAACAACAGGGTGGCCAGTATGCGGAACAAGGTGGTTTTCCCGGCGCCATCCGGTCCGATCAGGCCGAATATCTCGCCTTTTTCTACCTGAAAACTCAGGTTGTCCAGCGCTTGCAGCGCACCGTAAGATTTGGAAATTTGTTGAACCTCAATGACCGGCATGGCAGTTAAAGCTGAAAGGTTACTTCGGCGGGCATGCCAATTTTGAGCAGACCGTCCGGATTTGGGACCTCAATTTTTACAGCATATACGAGGTTGACGCGCTCTTCCCGGGTTTGTACCACTTTTGGTGTGAACTCCGCTTTAGGCGATATCCAGCGTACTTTCCCCGTAGTTTCTTTGGCTCCGCCTTCTGGTGCGTCTACCTTGATTTTTACATCCTGGCCTGTTTTGATCTGACTCAATTGATTGCCAGCCACGTAAGCGCGCAGGGTAAGCACCTGCATATCGGCAATTTTGTACAAGGGTTTGCCAAAAGCCGTGACCTCTCCCGGCTCGGCGTATTTGACCAGCACGGTGCCCTTGATGGGGTTCAAAATGCTGCATTTGGCCAGCTGATCGTCTAATTGGGCAATTTGCTTTTGCAAGGGTAATACTTCCGCCAGGAGGCCACTTTTTTGTACTCCCAGGGTAGCGTCTGAGGCTGAGCGTTGTTCGCCAACCACCTCCAGTTGCCGTTGTGCCGCGTCTATTTGTGCCTGAATATCATCCAGTTGTTTGCTGGTGGCCGCATCGCTTTTCAGCAGGTTTTCCACGCGGCGTTTTTCCCGGTCAAGGGTTGCCAGTTGCTGACGGATGGCAGCAATTTGTTTTTCATACACTGCCAGTTGCGCGCCAATGGCCGGACTTTTTGCCGTAACGGCTTTGATGCTGGCCAGCAATTGTTCGCGTTTCAGGGCAATTTGCAAAGAGTCGATAGCGCCAACGCGCTGCCCAGCTGCCAGATCCTGACCTTCTTCCAGGGTAAGCGACAATATTTTGCCATTGGCTTCAGCGCTGATGATGCGCTCATCAGCTTCGAAGTTTCCGAAGGCATCGGCTTTGGTTGCGGATTGCTGACAAGCCAGAACGAAGGTCAGCAGTATCAGAGATGCGTATTTCATGGTGTAGGTTTAGGTTTTAACCGCCCATTTTGGCCAGGTGCATTTCCCGGGCTTGAATGGCCTGTATTTCGTGCGTTTTACGTGTAAGTTGTGCCTGCGTAAGCAGGTTGAGTTGCGTGAGGTAATCGGTCATGGTCATAACCCCGTTTTTTACCTGAGCGTCGGCGCGGCGGATGATATCGGTTTGAAGGGCTATGATTTCGTCGTCCTGGGCGAGCTGTTTGTTCCATTTAAGCTCATCCTCTTTGTCCTTGAGACTGGTTGTACGGAGTCTTTGCTCAAAAAACTGGCGCTGAACATCCACGTTTTTCATCTGATAGTCCAGGATCCGTGATTCCCGGCGGTTGTTACCCCAGTCAATGGGCGTCCAGGCGGCTCTGAGTCCGATCAGGACAAAAGGCTCCAGGCCTGTTTCGAAGAAATTGAAGGGGTTGGGACTGCCCAGACCTCCTTGCGCAAAGGCTTCAAACCTGGGTAGGGTTCGTACCTGCAGGGCCGACTTGCCAACCTGCAATGATTTTTGTTGCAAATCAAAAAGTCGGTATTCCGGGCGCGTGGGTTCCTGGATGGGGTTTGCAGCAGCTACTTTTTGCAGTACAAAATCCGGTTCCGGTTTGCCCAGCCATTGTGCCAGCATTTTCATCAGGGCATCCTTATCGGCAGCGGTTGCAGCCAGTTGTTGCTGATTTTTTAATATTTGAATCCGGATCTGATCTGCGGAGGTACGCAGGGCCACGCCTTCCTGAATAGCGGCTTCTGTTTGTTTGAGCCGGGCTTGCAGGTCGGTAATGGATGTTTGCAGGATTTGCTCACTTTCCTGGAGCAGCAAGGTTTTAAAGAATAAATCGGTTACCCATTCCCGCAGCGCAAAGGCATCGACATCCACCTGTGCCTCTGCTATACTTTTATCGAGTGATTTTTGTTCCCGTAGATACTTGTCTGCGCCGCCATCCCAGATTTTCTGGGCAATGTCTGCACTGATCTTGTACTGATCCTGGGGCACGACTGGGATTTCAGAGCCGGGGAATTTGAAAGGCAGTCCAAATACGTCGCTCTGCCAACTGGCTTGTGCGCCCACCTGCACGCGGGGGAGCATATTGCTGCGAATATTACGGTTTTGCAAGGTCAGTATACTTTCTGCATGTAGTTTTCTGGCTTGCAGCGGACTGTTTTCTATGGCCAATTGTCGGCATTGCGCTACCGTTAGGGTATCGGCGGCCTGAAGCTGGAATACCGGCGCCAAGGCCGCCAGTATGAACCATGCAATGGAATTTTTCATAGCAAACTATGGTATAGGTGATTCAGGTTGTTGAACAGGTTTGAGTCCGGCCAACACAAAGGAGGTAACTTCCTGTTTGCGTTGGTCGAGCAGTTTTTTCATTTCTTCAGGAGAAAGTCCCAGCAGCATGCGCATTAAGGGTTTGCCCAGGAACGGGAATATGCACAGAGAAATGATGTTAATGATCAGGTGGCGCGGATCTATCGGGCGGATTTTTCCGGCGGCAACTTCTTCCTGCACCTGTCGGAAAAAAATCTCGGGTTGCGGCAGTTGCCTGGGCATCACGTTTTCAAAGAAATGATCCGGATGCTTGTTGATTTCAGAGATAATGAACAGAGGAATGAAGGTGTTTTTGGAGATCAAACCAATATAAAAATCAATGAATCTGGTGATTTTCTCTTCCAGCGGCAGTTCACTTTCAATCACCTGCCTTACCGTGGGTAAGGCTTTGGCCATCACGGCCTTAACCACCGCCTCGTACAGTTTTTCCTTGGAACGGTAGTAGTAGTGAAGCAAGGCTTTGTTAATGCCTGCTTTGTCGGCTATTTCCTGCATTTTGGCTCCATCCATACCTTTTTGGGTAAAGATTTCGTGGGCTGCATCGAATATCTTTTGCTCGGTGGAATCCTGGTCCGGTGTCGTGTTTTCTTTTTTATCCATTAGGTTTAACCATTTGGTTAATTCTGCGCAAAGGTGCAGTACTTGTGGATTCGCACCAAATTTTTGCGCAAAAAAATTATTTGAGTTAGTGACGGGGTGACTGACAGTCACCCCGTCACTAACTCAAAAGCCCGGCATCCTGGAAAATCCAGAATGCCGGGCTTGTTTAAAATCCTACAGAAATCATTGCATCAAAGGCCCCAAATGACCCTAAATGACCCTAAATGACCCTAAATGACCATCTAAATGACCCTAAATGACCCTAAATGACCATCTAAATGACCCTAAATGACCATCTAAATAACCTTCAATCCCCTTACCCCTCCTTCTTTCCATATCTCCGGAAATACTCCCGGTAGGTAATCATTCGCTGCTGTTCTTCGTCCCAAAGTTTATTAAACATACACTTTAGGCTTTCCCAGAAGGTGATTTTATTAGCTACCTGATCCATAATCGGATTTTCGTGGTGGCAACGGGCCAGTTCATAGTTAGGTACCAGCGGATTCAAGTGGTGGATATGGTGATACCCGATGTTGCCGGTCAGCCAATGAAAAAGTTTTGGCAGGTTGTAAAAGGTACTGCCTTGGACAGCCGAACGGATGTAATCCCATTTGTCTTTCCATTCTTTGTAAGCTGTTTCGTGTTGGTGCTGAACGTAAAAAAACCAAATGGCAATAATCGCAAAAAAGAGCAATATAGGCAGGTGAACAAACAAAAATGCCTCATAACCCAGCAGCATAATCAGGCCAACATGCACACCAATCAATAAAAGGTTGTGCTTGAGAAGTGCTTTATGAGCATGTTCCCAGCCTTTCAAACGAATGAGTGGTAAGCGGTTTTGAATCAGGAGATACCAGGCTGGCCCGATAATAAACAGTACCGGAAAGCTGCGAAAAAGTATATAGTGTAACTTTTTGCCCCAGGAAAGACTTTTGAATTCGTTTACCGTAAGGAGGTTGATGTCGCCAATATCGCGGTGTTCCCATAGCATACCATTATGGCCGTGGTGGAAATTGTGACTTTTCGCCCAGTAACGATAAGGCATAAAGCTTACCATACTGCATATCTCACCAATGATATCGTTGGCTTTTCTGGATTCTGTGAAGGATTGGTGCCCGCAATCATGTTGAATGATGAAAATACGCACCAAAAAAAATGCATTCACGATCGCCAAAGGCAATACCAGCCAGATAGAAACATCCACCAAGAGATACATGGCAATCCAAATGGCCACGAATGGCAGAAATGAATTCAGCATCTGAATGGTTGCCTTTTTGGAATCAGGCAATTGGTAGGCTTTTACAATGGAGGGAAGTTGCTGGAGTAGACTTGGGTCGTAATTGTACTGTTGTTGTCCCATTGAAATACTAAAAATTACGCTTGCGAAATGAAAAAAATGGTCAATAGAGGTTAGCGAGCGTTTTAAAATGTGCTGTAAAAGTCCGACATTTCTTTGATAGCTTGGTTACCCGTATGTCGAAAATTACACACCAATGATACGCTTAAGTAAATCATGATCGACAGAGCCACCGGCAAAATCATCAAAAGCGCGTTCGGTTACCTTGATCATGTGGTTGGCAATAAACGGCGCTCCTTCTATGGCGCCTTGTTCAGAATCCTTGATGCAGCACTCCCATTCCAATACCGCCCATCCTTTATAACCATATTGGGTGAGTTTGGAAAAAATGGATTTGAAATCCACCTGTCCATCGCCTAAGGAACGGAATCGGCCCGGACGGTTTACCCAATCCTGGAAACCGCCATACACGCCGCTTTTTCCGGTTGGGTTGAATTCGGCGTCCTTGACATGAAACATTTTGATGCGTTCGTGGTAGAAATCAATGTATTGCAGATAATCCAACTGCTGGAGTACAAAGTGAGACGGATCATACAGGATATTGCATCTGGCGTGGTTTCCGGTGGCTTCCAGGAAGCGTTCAAACGTAACACCATCATGGAGGTCTTCACCCGGATGGATTTCGTAGCACACATCCACACCGCAGTCTTCAAACACATCCAAAATGGGTTTCCAGCGAGAAGCCAATTCCTTGAAACCGGCTTCTACCAGTCCTTGTGGCCGTTGTGGCCAGGGGTAAACCGTATGCCAGATCAGAGCGCCGGAAAAGGTAGCATGGGCATTCAACCCAAGGTTTTGACTGGCCTTTGCTGCGTTTTTCAAGGTTTGAATGGCCCATTCTGTCCTACCTTTAGGGTTGCCGCGGAGGTGTTCCGGGGCAAAGGCATCAAACATCAGGTCGTAAGCAGGATGCACTGCAACCAGTTGTCCCTGTAAATGCGTCGACAATTCCGTGATTTTCACCCCACACGTTTCCACGCGCCCACGCAAGTCATCGCAATAGGCTTTGCTTTCAGCCGCTTTTTCCAGGTCAATCAGCCTGCTGTCCCAGGTCGGGATCTGAACACCAATATAACCGTGATCGGCAGCCCAGCGGCAAATGCTTTCAAGGGAATTGTAAGGAGCGGAATCGCCCATGAATTGAGCAAGAAAAATGGCAGGACCTTTCATAATGTGGGGAATGTGAGGAATGTGGGGAATGTGAGGAATGTGAGGAATGTGGGGAATGTGAGGAGTGGCAAAAATGAAGCGATTTTTACTTTTGCAAAAATATTTCCAAAGAATGTCTGAAAAAGGGAGCCTTTTGCCTGAAAACAGGAACTACGCTATTCCTCCTTTGGTTTATGCGTTGGTATCTAATGCCATGCAGATTTATGGTATTGTGGTATTAGGATGGCACTTTTTTCCCATTTTGTATTTGTGGTGGTGGGAGGAGTTGATATTGAGTATTTTTGGTTTTTGGGGATTGAAACGCATGCGCGCTTATCTTTTGACACATGCACCGGAAATAGAAGTGAAAGAAGGAGAAACTTCAGCTAAAACCCGGTTTTTTTTGCTGGCTGTGTACTTCGTTTTTATTGTAGTACTGGCGGGATTCATGTTTGCACCTGACGGTACCGCAATCCAAAATATCCTGACTATTTTTTTTCGAAACCAGGTCTTTAACCTGAATTTGCTTTTCTTTGTCGGTATGCACGCCTGGCTTTTCTGGCAGGATTATTACCACAACCCAAGGTATGAATCCGTTCCTGTGGAGCAACTTCGAAGCACTTTTGATACCCGGAGTGCCATTATTCACGCCGGGTTATTGATAGGCGCTTTTCTATCTTATCTCTTACCCAAATTCAACCTGCAAACGGAACATGCCTTTATGTTCGGATTTATGGCGGTTAAAACGCTGGTGGAGTTGTGGCAAAGGAGGAAGGGTTGAGGGGTTTGAGGGGTTTGAAGGGTTTGAGGGGTTTGAGGGGTTTGAAGGGGAACAAGACACCAATAAAATTAAATTACTATGGAATGGATCATGATTTTCTGCTTTGTGGCCGGATATGTGGCTATAACGCTGGAACACAACATTAAAATCAACAAAGCTGCCAGTGCCCTTGTGGCTGGTGTATTGTGCTGGACGGTCTACATATTGGGCGGACACGATGCGGAAACGGTGAACCACCACCTGTCGGAGCATATTTCCGAAATCACCGGTATTGTGTTTTTCCTGCTCGGGGCTATGGTTATTGTGGAATTGATTGACGCACACGATGGTTTTGAAAACATCACGCAGCGTATCAAAACCACCGACAAACGCAAATTGCTCTGGTCTGTCGGGTTTATCACTTTTTTCCTTTCGGCGGTACTGGATAACCTGACAACCACCATTGTCATGGTAAGTTTGTTGCGTAAATTGGTGGCCGACCGCGAAGACAGGATGAAATTTGCCGGGTTGGTCATTATTGCAGCCAATGCCGGAGGCGCCTGGTCGCCGCTGGGCGATGTCACTACCACCATGTTGTGGATTGGAGGTCAGATTACGGCGTTGAATATTGTCAAAATGCTGTTTTTGCCCAGTGTGGTTTGTCTTTTATTGCCCTTATGGCTGTTAACCCGCAGCATGAAGGGAAAAGTGCAGGCACCTGCTAAGGTGGAGGGCGATGAAGTTGGAAACAGCACGCCTTATGAGCGGAATTTGGTATTTGGTATAGGCGTAGGCGCTTTGTTGTTTGTACCGATATTTAAAACCATTACGCATCTGCCGCCTTACATGGGCATATTGTTCGGACTGGGTGTAATGTGGATTCTGACAGAGCTGATTCACAGTGGTAAAGATGAAATTGAAAAGGGCAACAAATCCGTGAACCACGCTTTACGAAAGATTGATACGCCAAGTATTTTGTTCTTCCTGGGTATTTTGGTGGCCATTTCTGCGCTCGAGAGTGTTGGCGTTCTTCGGTCCATGGCCAGCTGGCTTGACCAGACTATTGGAAATGTAACAATAGTGGGAGTACTGATTGGTTTTCTTTCTGCTGTTGTAGACAATGTGCCTTTGGTTGCGGCTGCCCAAGGTATGTATTCCATGGAGGTATATCCAGCAGACAGTTTTTTTTGGGAACTTATTGCTTATTGCGCAGGTACCGGAGGAAGCGCATTGATCATCGGATCTGCGGCAGGAGTGGCAGCCATGGGTATGGAAAACATCAGTTTTACCTGGTATTTGCGTAAATTTACCCTGCTGGCAAGTATTGGCTATCTGGCAGGAGTAGTGGTTTATGTGCTTCAACACCAGATATTCGGGTAGACTTATCGCTGTCGCACTCCTGTAAGTTCAGCCATCCACCTGACGGTTGCCCCTTGAAACAGGATGGAGGTAATGACCACAATAAAGGCAATGTTGAACAATTTGTCGGCGTAGGGCACTCCCGCCACCACCGGTATTAGTGCAAATACAATCGGGGTGGCGCCGCGGAGACCTACCCAGGCATAAAAGTTCTTTTTTTGAGTACTGACTCCCCTAAAAAAAGCCAGCGATGCCCACACCCCGATGGGACGCGCCAGCAGCATCAAACCAGCCGAAATCAGCAAACCTTCCCAAAGAACATCGGGCAGCTGCCTTACATACACCTGCAAACCCAACACCAGGAACAGGCCGGTTTCCATCAGCCAGGACATACTTTCAAAAAAATGAAGGTTGAGTTCCCGCTGTCCCCAGGGAGAATTGCCCAGGATGATTCCGGTAACGTACACCGCCAAAAAAGCACTTCCACCTAACAGGCTGTTCACCGCGTACAGAATTACCACCCAGGCCAATAACACGATGGGGAATTGGCCTTTTTTCAATGGGATTCGTTTTAAAAACAGGTGAATAAACTTGCCAGCCAGCAGCCCGGTGCCCAAACCAACGGCCATAGACTGCAGGAAATGCCCTAAAATGCCTGCCCAACCGCTTTGGTCGCCTCCCGGAATCAGCAGGGTAGTCAGGCTGATGGTCAGGAAGAAGGCCATAGGGTCGTTGGCGCCAGATTCCAGTTCCAGTACTTCACGTACCCCCGGCACCAGTTTTATCCGGATATTCTCCAAAATAGAAAAAACAGCTGCCGCGTCTGTAGCCGAAACTAACGCACCCATCAATAATGCCGGAATCCAATCCCAGTGCAGCCACCAATGGGCCAAAAAGCCAATAGAAATCATGGTGAGTACCACACCCAGGCTGGCCAGCGAAATACCTTGCCAAAGTACCGGTTGAACACTTTTCCATCGCGTTTCCAATCCACCGGTGAAAATGATGATAGACAAGGCTATTTCACTGATATGCAGGGTAAGGGAAGGGTAGTTGTAGTCAAAATCAAATGGGCCGCCATTGCCGAAGGCCATCCCCAAGGCCAGTGTAGCCAACAAAGAAGGTACACCAAATCTGGCGGCGAAGCGACTCACCCATAGGGTAAGCAGAATAAACAGGGCGCCTCCGAGGAGGAAAAAATGGTAGTGATGGCTCATAGTGTTGGGAAAATCGGTGGGTAGCTGAGCAAATTTCTGAATAAAATCTGTGGAATGAACCATGCAGGTTACAGATTTGCCAACTTTGCACCCCGAATCAGTCTAACCATAGTAACACCATATGCACTTGGAAGTTTCTTTAGAACAGGCCAGACAACTGGACGCCCAGGATACCCTTCGCGGATTTCGTGATCAATTTATTTTTCCGCAACACGAGGGGAAAGACGTGTTGTATTTGTGCGGCAACTCGCTCGGGTTGCAGCCCAAATCTGTTCGTGCAGCATTGCTACAGGAACTCGATCAATGGGCAGAACATGGCGTGGAAGGGCATTTCAGAGGAAATCTTCCCTGGATGCACTACCATAAATTCCTCAAAGAGCAATCGGCACGACTCGTGGGCGCGCACCCGCATGAGGTAGTGGTAATGAATACCCTCACGGTGAATCTTCACCTGATGATGACCTCCTTTTATCGGCCAACGGCGCAGCGGTATAAAATCATGATGGAGGCCGGGGCTTTTCCCAGCGATCAATATGCCATGGAAAGTCAGGTGCGCTGGCATGGTTTAGATCCGGAAACGGCCATAGTGGAAATAGCGCCGAGGGAAGGAGAAGAAACCCTACGCACAGAAGATATTTTGGCCAGTATAGAACAGCATGGCGACACCCTTGCGCTGGTGATGTTTGGCGGAGTGAATTACTATACCGGGCAATTCTACGAACTGGAAACCATTGCCCGGGCCGGGCATGCCGTTGGCGCAATGGTAGGATTTGACCTGGCGCATGCCGCCGGCAATCTGCCCTTGCGTTTGCACGACTGGGGGCCGGATTTTGCCGTATGGTGCAGCTATAAGTATTTGAATTCCGGTCCGGGCGGACCATCAGGCGCCTTTGTACATGAGCGTCATGCCAATAATCCGGACTTGCCCAGGTTTGCCGGTTGGTGGGGACACGATGAAAAGGAACGGTTTCAGATGCGCAAAGGCTTCAAACCTATGTACGGAGCCGATGGCTGGCAATTGAGTAATGCCCAAATATTGGCATTTGCAGCACACAAGGCCAGTCTTGATTTGTTCGACGCTGCAGGAATGGACAATTTGCGGGCAAAAAGTGTAAAAATGACCGCCTTTTTGGAGCAAATCCTGCTTCAGGCCAATGAGGGTAAAAACCTGTTCAAAATCATCACCCCTGCCGATCCGGCCCAGAGAGGTTGCCAGCTTTCCCTACTCACCGACCACCGCGGAAAGGCATTGTTTGATTACTTGTCAGACAACGGAATCATGGCTGATTGGCGCGAACCCAATGTAATCCGCTTTGCTCCGGTGCCGATGTACACTTCTTTTGAGGATGTGTGGAGGGTAGGGGAGCTCATCCAGGGTTTTCACCGCTAAGTCCGCTAAGTCCGCTAATTGGCGTACTTAGCGGACTTAGCGGTGATTTTTATTTCTTCAACTGCTTAAACAACTCCTCCAACTCCAGTTCGTCGCCGGGGGTATAGCCGTTGTGCTCAAAAACGATGTT
>JAEUUS010000262.1 GCA_016787545.1 Saprospiraceae bacterium | reverse complement strand
GGCTCCTCTCCAATACAGGCGCCCAAACACTTCTTAATTTTATAATGAAAGCACGCCTGTTCGGAAGCATCCAGGTGCGTGAGTCGGTGACAAAGTTCGTGTTGATATACCAGGGCTTGTAAATAATTGCGGGCCTGATCTGTTTTTGGAAATTCGGCCACTAATTCCAGGTTTTTAGCGTTTTTTGCTGTGTTTTTTCCAAAAACGAGGTTTTTATACCCTTTTAAATCTGTGTAGGCATAAATAGCTCCGGAGTATTGTCTATTTCTTTGAGCCCTGTTTATAGTTGGTTGGAGCCTTTTGATTTCCGCACTTTCATGCAGAAGAGCCACTAATTCGGAGCCGGTTACTTCCCAACTGACATCCGCAACGCCTGTTCTCAATTTTTCACCTTTTGGTGTTTGATCTGCAAAATGTTCAAACAACCTTTTTCGGATGCTCAGGCTTTTTCCTACATATATCACATGACCATCTGCATTATGAAAATAGTACACACCGCATTGTTCCGGTACTTCATGTAATCGCTCCAGGGAAATGGCAGGTGGTAATCTGGTTTCCTTGACTCCATGATTTACCAGTGTTCGGATTTTGCCTTTGCCCTCTTGCTCGGCCAGCATTAACTCAAATAAGCGTGTGGTGGCAAGTGTGTCGTCCAGTGCACGGTGACTCTTATCAGCATGAATCTGAAAGTGTTTTTTCAGGTTGCTAAGACTATAACTTGGCAATCCGGGAAATACTTTGCGTGCCAACCGGACAGTACAAAGTTGCCGACGTTGAAAATCGTAGCCAAGGCGTTGAAATTCTTCCCGAACGAAGGAATAATCGAAGCTCACATTGTGCGCAACGAATATTTTCCCTTCGGTCATCTCCACAATTTTTTTTGCCACCTCGTAGAATTTAGGCGCCTTGGCTACCATTTGATCGGTGATTCCGGTGAGTTGGGTGATCTGCCTTGGTATGCTCCTTTCCGGATTTAAAAGGGTTGCATAGGTATCCAACACCCTTTCACCATCATGTACTACGATGGCAATCTCCGTAATTCGTTCATACCGGGCTGTTCCCCCGGTTGTTTCAACATCAATTATCGCGTACATAAGTCCCGGACTTCATTACTACTGTTTACATGCTCCAATCCAAACGCAAGGTGTAATTCCGAGGGCCTTCAAGCAGTGCTGGTCGAACGGTGTATTCCTGATTCAAAAGATTTCCACACAACGCACTGATTTTCAAATGGTCATTAACCTTATAGGAAGCCCGTAGATCTACCAGTGTATTCCCTTTGTTATTGGCCACCCGGAAATCATGAACACCTGGCAATCCATATTCAAAAATGGCATCAATAGATTGCATGTGACTGTTGTATTGGGTTGACACGCCAACAGAAAGACTTTTGATAGCGTACTCCACGTCAATTTTAAACGTATTGCGGAAACGATATTTCAACACATTTGTGGTGTCTGAGGCTTTATAGACGTTTATCCGCAAAGAATCACTGAATTCTTTGTACTGGGGATTGGTATGGGTAAATCCGGTTAGCAATGACAAGGTGCCAGCGCCAATTTTACCCTGACCCAGTACAGAAAATTCCCAACCGGTAATCCGTGTATCGCCGGTATTTTGAGATTGGAAAAGTGCCGATAATGCTGGCGGACTGGCAGTAAAGTCAAAGAAAATGGTGTCCAAAACAAATTCCATCATTTTTTGGTATTCGGAAATGAACCCGGTTACATCTGCATAACCTTGCCAGTTTCCAAGGCGAAACCCTTGTTTCAGACCAAGTTCGGCAGTCCATCCGGTTTCTGAAACCAAATAGGGATTGGGTATTACGGAATTGCCCACACCAAAATCGGTACTCACAAATTTTTCAGCAATGGTTGGATACCGGTATCCCTGTCCCAGTGATGCCCTGATATACGTAGCCTGAGCAGCCTGAAAGTTTGCACCAAGCCGAAAAACCGGTTTGGCCTCCTTTGTTTCTCCATTCGGAATCACACCTAAGAGGTTATTGCGAAAGAACAAACTGTCAGGACTTTTTTGAACATTCTGCTCATATCGTACCCCGGCAGAAAGGTTCAGCCGATCAAACGCCTTATAATCCAGTTGCAGATAACCTGCCAGGTTTCGGGATTTGAAAGAGGCATTACTATAAATTTCCGCATCAACCGTATTGTACATACCCACCACTCCAGTGGTTAGCACCAGGCCAATATCCTCCATTGGGCGCTGGAACTGATATTCCCCATAATACAATCTGCTATCGTTGCTTTGATTGCCGGAGTTGTTGTTGTGGATATAAAAATACCGGCTTAAAACTTTGTGCCGGTTACCATATCGGTCAAAATACTGCAAATTCGGGTCAATATTGAAGCGCAAACGGCCTTTGGTGTAAGAAGCTGATCCAACACCGGCCTGCATGGCAAGGGTGTCAGCGCCTCCCCAAATGAAAAAGCTGCCACTACGTCCAAAGTTTATATTGGAATTGAGTCCCAGGGTCAGGCGGTCGTTTACCCGATACCGGAGATTTGGCGTGATGCGGCCATATCTGCTATAGGTATCGCGGTTGTAGCTGTCGCGGTAAAGCCCATAGGCGCCCAATACAAAATCAAGTTTGTTGAATTTTTGCCGATGAGCGAAACTGAATCCGGTTTCAAGCGGCTGGGCAATACCTGAGCTGTCGGTTCCCCACCATTTTTTTACCGGATCTTTAGGGTCTCCCCAGGTTTTGGAAAAAAAGGCTGCACTTGTTTCCGGCTTGTCTTTGGCGTATCCGGTTCTGATATTGATAATACCGTTCATGGCTGAAGAACCATAAAGGGCAGAGGCGGCTCCTTTTAATACCTCCAATTGTGAAATGTTTTCCACTGGAAAGTCATCCCAGTTTGGCAACCCGGCATCTGGTTGAAGGGCTGGGATATCGTCTACCAGAATAAGGACACGAGTGCCAGCGCCATAAGAGAATCCGGCTCCGCCACGAATACTTGCCTGACCGTCAATAATGCTTAAACCAGGCACTTTTACCAATACCTCATCAACAGAAGTCGAATTGGTATTCTCAATGAGTTTGGGTTTGATCACATCCATAGAAACCGTCACCTCTCCCAGCGGCTTTTCAAACTTTCCGGCAGTAACAGTGGCTGTTTGCAAGAGGTTATCGGCATTGTCAAGCTTGATGTCCAGTTGACGGGTTTCACCTGCCGCCAATCGAATGGTAAGGGTTTTGGCCGTGTATCCAATATAACTTACCTGAAGTTCGTAACTGCCGGCAGGAAGCGATATGGAATAATTTCCATTCGCATCAGTGGCAACGCCGTTACTTCCGGCTCTGATTGTGGCTCCAAGCAACGTTTCTCCTGTAAGCGCATCAGTGATGGCGCCCCGGATAGTGGCATTTTGGCCCTGTGCAGGAATGGAAGTCAGGAAAAAAAGAAACAAGGTAGGAAGGGTAATGCGATACAGACTCATTCTCATGGTGTGTTTTTGGTAAAAATAGGAACAGAAAGGGCGGTAAAAATATACAGAATTGTGGAAAAGTAAGCCTTCTTATTTCTCTGCAACACGGGGAGATTCCGTATCTTCGCACGATTATTCAAGGCAAAAAAGAGCCTTTAAGTCACATTCTTATCATGAAACTCGTTTATCCGCTCACTTTCCTCTTTTTAGGCATAGCACTCACTTTTTTTGGCTCCTTATTCAAGTTGGAAAGTTGGGAAGGCGCGAGTGAAATGCTGATCGTTGGAACCATTTGTTCGGTTGTGGCCATTGGCCTGCTTTTCTACCGCGCACTTAAAAAACAAGATAAAGCTTGATAGCATGTTGGAGATTTTCTGACGGAGCTAAATCATTCTAAAGACTGAACACATACCATTGCGTATAATCACTGCACATGCAAGATTCGAAAATTATTTCCATCAACATTGAAGACGAACTGAAAACCGCGTACATCGACTATTCGATGTCGGTGATCGTCAGTCGCGCACTCCCGGATGTGCGCGATGGTTTGAAACCTGTTCACCGCCGCGTTTTGTACGGAATGCTGGATTTGGGCCTGGCTTACAACAAACCCTACAAAAAATCTGCCCGTATCGTGGGTGAAGTACTCGGTAAATATCACCCACACGGGGATGCATCCGTTTACGATACGATGGTGCGTATGGCACAAGAATGGAGTCTGCGTTACCCACTGGTAGACGGACAAGGAAACTTTGGCTCCATGGATGGCGACAGCCCTGCAGCCATGCGTTACACAGAAGCGCGTTTTCGCAGGGTAGCCGATGAAATCGTGGGAGATCTGGACAAAGACACCGTTGATTTTCAGCTGAATTTTGACGACTCACTGGAAGAACCCAGTGTAATGCCTACCAAATTTCCAAACCTGTTGGTGAATGGCGCCAGCGGTATCGCCGTAGGTATGGCTACCAACATGATGCCACATAACCTGACGGAGGTGTGCAATGCCATCATCGCATCGGTGGATAACCCGGCGATTGATATTGAAGAGTTGATGCAGTTTGTAAAAGCGCCCGATTTTCCAACCGGTGGTATCATTTACGGCCTTACAGGAGTAAGAGAAGGTTTTCGGACAGGTCGTGGCAGGGTAGTGGTTCGTGCCAAAACGGAAATCGAAACCGATGCTAAAGGTCGCGAAAGCATCATTGTTACCGAAATTCCGTATCAGATCAATAAAGCCATGTTGATCGCAAAAATTGCGGAACTGGTCAATGAAAAAAGAATTTTGGGCATTTCCGATGTGAGCGACCAGTCGAATCGGGAAGGTGTTCGGGTTGTTATAGAAATTAAACGGGATGCTGCGGCAAACGTTATTCTCAGCCAGCTTTTCAAACTGACTCCGCTCCAAACCTCTTACGGTATCAACAATATCGCATTGGTTAATGGCCGTCCAAGAACCCTGAATCTGAAGGATCAGATTGACGAGTTTATCAAATTCAGGATCGATGTGATCGTTCGCCGCACGCAATATGAACTGCGCAAAGCAGAAGAACGCGCCCATATCCTGGAGGGATTGCTTATCGCACTCGACCATTTGGATGAAGTGATCGCGCTGATTCGAGCCTCGAAGGATGCTGATGAAGCGCGGGAAGGACTGATCACCAAATTCGGGCTGACTGAAATTCAAGCCAAAGCCATTCTGGCGATGCGTTTGCAACAACTCACTGGTCTGGAACGCGATAAAATTAAGCTTGAATATGAGGAGTTGATGAAGCGTATCGCCGAATTAAAGGCCATACTCGCTGATGAAGGTTTGCAACGCGATATCGTCAAAAGTGAAACGCTCGAAATCCGCGACCGTTATGGTGATGAACGTCGTACTTCCATAGAGATTGATGAGGCTGACATCAGCATTGAGGATCTTATTGAAGATGAAGAGGTTGTGATTACTATAAGCCATGCAGGGTACATCAAACGGACGCCAATTTCTGAATATCGCGCTCAAGGTCGCGGCGGTCGGGGAGCACAGGGTGTCCGCACCCGGGATGAAGATTTTGTGGAGCACATGTTTACTGCTACGACACACCAGACGCTACTTCTATTTACAGAAAGTGGCCGTTGTTTCTGGTTAAAAGTGTACGAAATTCCGGAAGGAGCTAAAGCTACTGCTGGCCGGGTTATTCAAAACCTGCTGAATATTCCCAAGGAAGATAAAGTACGTGCTTATATTATTGTACGAAAACTGGATGATGAGGAGTTCCTCAACAACCATTATATCACTTTCTGTACAAGACGCGGCCAGATCAAAAAGACCTTGCTGGAAGCGTATTCCCGTCCAAGACAAGGTGGTATCAATGCCATCGAAATCAATGATGGAGATGCACTGATTGAAGCTAAACTGACCAACGGCAAAAATGAAGTGATCATGGCCATCCAAAGTGGCAAAGCCATTCGCTTTAATGAACAGGATGTGCGCCCAATGGGTCGTACTGCTGCCGGTGTTCGCGGTATCAGGGTAGACGATGAAGGTGGAGATGCTGTGGTTGGTATGGTATGTATTGAT
>JAEUUS010000208.1 GCA_016787545.1 Saprospiraceae bacterium | reverse complement strand
GAGCGTTCAGATCACTATAATTTTGCGGAAAAAGGCATCCCGGTAGTTTTCTACTTTAATGGCGTACACGCAGATTATCACCGCCCAACTGATACGGCCGACAAGCTCAATTACGAAGTAATGGCCAAACGCGCCCAATTGGCCTTCTTTGTTGCCTGGGAAGCGGCGAACCGTAAAGAGCGCATTGTGCCTAATGTGAAGCAAGAGAAGAAGAAAACCGATTGATTGATTACTTTTGCTTCCCTATGAGCTCTACGACTATCCTGGAAAATGTGATTGATGAACGGGCCGATATGGTTCAACTCACGCATGAAACGTTGGACAGGATCCTGGCGGAGGGCTGGCGACTATTGGGAAAACGTTTTGTGCGGCACAACTTTTCTACCTGGCGTATGCAGTTGTGCCGCACCATTCCATTGCGCATCCGGCTTACTGATTTTGAGTTATCTAAAAGTCAGCGGAAAATATTGCGGCAGAATGAAGACTTGCTGGTTATCAGTGCAGCAGCCAAATTCGATTCTGACCGGGAGCGGTTGTTTGACATGCACCGGCATCGTTTTCATGAAAAACAATCCACTACACTCGCCTCTTTTATACATCCAGAATACCCACATTTGATGCCTACGGAAGGCAGAGAGCTGGCGGTACATCTGGACGGCAGGTTGATTGCCTGTTCGTTTTTCCATTTAGGGGAAAAAGCGGTTTCCGGCACCTATTGCGTATTCAATCCTGATTACGAACGACGCAGCCTGGGTACGCTTACCATGTTGCTGGAAATTCTCATGGCCAAAGAAATGGGTCTGGAATACTATTACCACGGTTATACCCACGATATTCCCTCTCAGTTTGATTACAAACTCAGCTTTTCCGGACTTGAATCCATGAACTGGGAAACCGGCAAATGGAGCCCGAGAGAACGGCTGCCGGTAAGAGAGTGGAAAGCGCTGTTGAAGAGTACGTAAGTACATGAGTGACGAGTACATAAGTACATGATTGAAGAGGGAGGGCATTGATCTTGTTGTTTGTACGGGCCAATGGCCCCGATCGTATACCAAGCTGAACGCCTCCCCTCTTCAATCATGTACTTATGTACTCGTCAATCATGTATTCTTCACTCATGTACTCCCCTCAGTTTCTCTTGCGCAGCCCAACGTAAATCACTCTTAATGTTGTCTACTTCGAATTTTTGATCGGTCCAGAAACGGATTTCGTAGACGGTACCTTTTTCCTGAAAATCAGCAAGACGAATCTGGGGTTCCTGGGCAGGAACATTGTGTACAATAGCCGTATTTGCATCAGCTGCCTGCTGTAAGGCGTTGCGCACTACCCGGTCGTCGGTTTTATGCGGAACCATGATATGAACAGAAAAAGCCGTTGCTTCTGAATGCTGATGCGTCCAGTTGTGCACGGTTTCCGTGATAAATTTGTGGTTTGGAATAATCATCGTGTGCCCATCCCGGGTGAGCAATTTAGAGGTGCGCAGGTTGATCTCTTCCACCCGACCTACCTTGCCCTCCAGCTCAATGATGTCGCCAATCTCTATTGTGCCTTCAAAAAGCAGGAATACCCCGGATACAATATCCCGGAATATCTGCTGAACCCCCAAACCCAAACCTACCAGCAATGCCGCTGAACCGGCCAGGATCACCGACACGTGAATGCCCACCATTTCCAGCATGATGGCAATGGCAAGGGTCCACACGAAATATTTAATGAGCAGGTAAACCGACAACTGCCGGCCGCGATCGGCCAGATTGAGGAGTCGCGCCGAGCCACGGTTGATCACTTTCCGAACAGCCCGCAACGACAGGGTAGTTACCAGCCAAACCAGAAATATACCCATCAGCATGGCCACCGTGAGGGTGTAGCCGTTGTAGGATATTAATTGGTATTCCAGAAATGTTTTCATGGCGGCTTACGGTGGACGGTAGACGGCCTACGGTAGACGGTAGACGGCTAACGGCCTACGGTGGCGTTGCTCTTGAGATTTCAAAAGCAACGCCACCGTCCACCGTAGGCCGTCCACCGTCTACCGTTTAAACCATAGGTACATACAACTCTCCGTTCAGCACATTACGTGAGATCACTATGCGCTGTACTTCAGAGGTTCCTTCGTAGATTTGGGTAATTTTCGCGTCGCGCATGAGGCGCTCCACGTGGTATTCTTTTACAAAACCGTATCCGCCATGAATCTGAACGGCCTCTACGGTGTGGCGCATGGCCACTTCAGAGGCGTACAGTTTGGCCATGGCAGCGGCCTGATCGTAGTTCTGGTGCTGGTCCTTCATGATGGCTGAACGGTACACCAACAGTCGTGCTGCCTCGATTTCGGTGGCCATGTCGGCAATTTTGAACGCGATGGCCTGGTGGTTGGAAATCGGTTTGCCAAACGCCTGACGTTCCTTGGAATAGGCAACTGCCAATTCATAAGCGCCGGCTGCAATCCCCAATGCCTGTGCAGCAATACCAATACGGCCGCCGGAAAGTGTTTTCATGGCAAACTTGAATCCAAAACCGTCTTCTCCGATGCGGTTAGCCTTGGGTACTTTCACATCAGAATACATGATAGACGTGGTATCGGAGGCGCGGATGCCCAGTTTATCTTCTTTGGCGCCAATGGTTACACCAGGGGAATCAGCTTCAACAATGAGGCAGTTGATGCCTTTGTGGCCTTTTTCCACGTGGGTTTGAGCCATCACCAGATGCAGTTTGGAGGTTGCGCCATTGGTGATCCAGTTTTTGGTACCGTTGAGCAGGTAGTAATCGCCCATATCTACCGCCGTAGTGCGCTGGCTGGTGGCGTCGGAGCCTGCTTCCGGTTCGGAGAGGCAGAAAGAACCAATCCATTCGCCGCTGGTGAGCTTGGGCAGGTATTTTTGTTTTTGTTCTTCGGTTCCAAAGGTTTCAAGCCCCCAGCAAACCAGCGAGTTGTTTACCGACATGATTACGGAGCAAGAGCTGTCTATTTTGGAAATTTCTTCCATAGCCAGCACGTAGGAAAGGGAATCCATACCTCCGCCTCCGTATTCCGGCGAAACCATCATTCCCAGAAAACCAAGCTCGCCCATTTTGCGAACCTGTTCTGTAGGATACTGGCCTTTGCTGTCGCGTTCAATAACGCCGGGCTTGAGTTCGTTTTGGGCGAAATCCCTGGCCGCCTGTTGTACGGCAAGATGTTCTTCAGTCAGGTGAAACATATAACAATGTGGTGGATGTTAAAAAAGATGGCTTCGTTTTGTGGCACAAAAGTACGATGGGGAAAAACAAAGAACCCCGCCAAAGTCAAAACTTTCGGCGGGGTTCTGCGCTATTTTTTGTATTTCTAATCTGTAACGTGTTTTTCAGCAGCCTGCAGCACTTCTTTGTCCGGATTTCCACCACGGGAAACAAACGCCACCACGCTGCAATGATGCTCGTCAAAATCGGCAGGCAGGGTAACGGTGTAATTTTTGATGATCAATGCGCCTGCTTCCAATACCTCATTAATGATATCTCCGGTTGGAGCAGAAACCACATCCCTGGCCACATGTCGGTGAATATAGTTTGAAATAACAGTACTTCCACTCAGCTGAGGATCTTGAATGCTATCCTGGGTTATTAACACGGTCAGACGGTGTTCGCCACTCAACAACTGGTCGGGCAGAATTTCCACCTTAATATTCAGATTACGGGTATTATGATCAAATGTATTGGTTAAGGAAAGGGCCATACTTGCATCCGTAAGCAAATCCTGGGCTACCTCTCCACCCCAACGTGTGTGCGGGGTTATAAAAATGGAAGTCTCATTTGGCAACAACCTGCGGTTGATGGACGCAGTTGGCCAACCTTCCTGTACACCTACGTAATCGGCCAGCGCTTGTACTTCAGGATTTCTGAAATCATAAGCGCTGGAGGCAAAAGGAACCGAAAAATTGGTCGCAGCGTGGAGTGATACTACCACCAACTTTTCCTCGCCATATTGTTGTTGCAAAGCCACCAGGGTTTGTGTGCCTTGCGGGCAATTTTGGCATTTTACGCCAGTGCCTTCCTCCACAAGTACTGTGCGGTTGGACACATTCAAACTGGGGTCCGGAATCAAGACAGGCTCTTCCTTACAGGCAGTAAACAGCGTAATAACCGCGGCGCCAATCAGTAGTTTTGTTTTTTTCATGACAGCAGATGTTTATCCTTTGATGTGGTGATGTAGAGAAAACTGCAATAAGGACCGTTTCCGGTTGTTTTTCCCCTACAGTTTAGAAAGAAGAATTCAAGGTGAGGCGAACGCCGTGGAACGCGGGCTCCAAACGACAAATACCGCCTGCACAGTTGATACCTTCTACCTGTTTAACGTATGCCAAAGATACACGGTTGGATTTACGGGAATATACCACGCCCAATGAAGGGAAATGCGTACCATCATATTTCACCTTGTCTTTGGCCTTTTCCGGACTCAGGCTTGGATCCAGGCTTCCGTGTTTGAGTTTGTACATGTCAGAGGCGTAGAAAATCCAGTGAGGCGCCAATCCTACTTCCACCAAGCCATTTACCCAGGAACCGAATTCATCTTCGGTGTGCAGATACTGAGCCTCAATACGGATGGAACGGCGCGGAGAAAACTTGTACAGGAATTCACCGTAAGGTGTCAACGCATCTACATACTTGTCTTTGCCCTGATACACAAAGATATTGTATTTCAGGATTTGCAGGCCGCCAATCAGCTGCCATTTGCGCTTTTGCTTGTAGGTAAATTCCGGCGTGATTTCGCGATAGAGTTCGGTGCCATCCAGGAACTGAATATCGGAGACGTTGAGGCCTACCGACAGTTTTTTGTTCAATTTATACCGCACATCGAGCTGAAAGGCCTGCTCGCCTAATTCCTGCGTTGCTGGTGCAAAACGCGCCGTGAGGCGGTAAGTATTTTGCTTGGCCATGGGCGGCAGGAAATTGATGGGCCCCTGAATACCCAGTGCGTTTGGGTTTTGGCGGAAAGCAAAATCCTTGGTTCGCTTGGCCTCCAGTGTAATACCCAGCCCTTTTTTGGAATACGACATGCTGGTGTACACCGTATAACCTTTGCGGTTTACTAATTTACCAGCCACGGTATCAATCTCTGTCCCGATCAGGATCGAACGAGGGGCATTGGGATCGTAAATAACGTCTTTCGTTTTACCAGCCGCCTCTACATACCAGGTGAAATCGCCGGCAGTGAGTGTGTTAAAAATGGTGGCTGCATACGTATTGTATTGCAGTTCAATCTGTTCATCCCGGAAATAACCCGCCACTTCGAACTTGGCATCGTCAATGGTTTCGTCGGTATAGGTGCGACCCACAATACCTGCGCCGGGGGCCAGCGTGAAGTTTTTGGTGGAATCCGGCTTGATGAAGCCTTCAATGGCGCCACCGCGCAGTATGGTTCCGTAGCGACTGAACTGTTGTTTTTGGCGGCCAGAGAAGGCCCGAATTTTCCAGTTATCATTGATCCGGTATCCCACCTGTGCGCCCAGCAACGCGTTGTCGATCATCAGCGTACGCTCCTCATAGGAACGGTAAATTATACCCGAACCAATCTGGTCGTACAGGTATCCGCCGGCAATATCAAACTTGTCTATTTGTTTGCGAATGAACCAGCGCCCGAGGCCCACATCGGAGTAGGACGCGTTGGGATTTAACAGATTGGAGTTGTTGAACATGTCGAAACGCACACCGGCGTCCAGTCCATTATGGGAATAATTCAGGGAAAGCCAGGTTTCAGCGCCGAATTTCTGGTGATCGTACTGTGGAATACCAGCAGTGCCTAATACGGAATCGGCGGCAAAAAAGAAGTTTCCGTTGGCTTGTAAACTGCCCGTTATATGGGAGTTGTTCTGCGCCATTGCGGAAAAAACAACGGTTAGAAAGCTTAGGGTAAAAGTCAGATGTTTCATGCAAACGAGGATGGATATCCGGCAAAGGTAGTTTCTCCGGAAAATCCATCCGCGTTTTGATGGGGGAAATGGTTGATTGCGGACAAAAAGGGTCACGTAGGTTTTAGACCTCGTAGGTTTTAGACCTCGTAGGTTTTCAAAACCTACGAGGTCTAAAACCTACGAGGTCTAAAACATTATTCCACTTTAATAACACTTTTTTCGATCACCTCCTCATAATAGCGCTCATACTCCGGCAATATCCGGTCAATATCAAATCTGCGGGCCTGCTCCAGGGCATTGGCACGGAACCGTTGCAGCATTTCCTCATCCTGAAGCAATTGGATAGCATAGTTTGCCATCTCGGTTACATTGCCGGCATCGCTGAGAAATCCGGTTTTTCCGTGAATATTTACTTCCGGCAAACCGCCGCTATTGGAAGAAATGACCGGTACTTCGCAGGCCATGGCCTCCAGGGCGGCTAAACCAAAACTTTCGCTTTCCGAAGGAATGACAAACAGGTCGCAGATTGCGAGCAGTTCTTCAATCGCGTCCTGTTTTCCCAGAAAACGCACATCATCGCACAAGTCCAGTTGTCTGCACAATTGTTCGCAGTGTTGGCGCTCCGGGCCATCGCCAATCATGAGCAACTTGGAAGGCACCTGTTGGCGGATTTTGTGAAAAATATGAATCACGTCTTCCACCCGTTTCACTTTCCGGAAATTGGAGGTATGGGCAATGATCCGTTCTCCGTCAGGCGCGATAATTTTTTTAAAATGCTCTTTGTTGGTTTTCCTAAACCGCTCAAAATCAATAAAATTATAAATCACCCGGATGTCTCTTTCTATGTGAAACAATTCCAGCGTGTCCTGTTTCAGGCTTTGTGAAACGGCTGTTACGCCATCACTTTTATTAATACTGAACTCCACCACTGGAGCAAAAGCGCGGTTATTGCCCACCAGGGTAATGTCGGTGCCATGCAGGGTAGTTACTACCGGAATGTACCGACCTTCTGCCAACAGAATTTTTTTGGCCATATAAGCTACCGCTGCGTGAGGGATTGCATAATGCACGTGCAGAATATCCAGGTTTTGGTAATGCACCACATCCACAATTTTGGAGGCCAGGGCCGTATCATAAGGCGGATATTCGAACAGCGGATAATCTTCATTATCTACTTCGTGGTAAAACACATTAGCCTGGAAATGCGCCAGACGAACTGGTCGCCGATAGGTGATGAAATGTATTTCATGCCCTTTTCGGGCCAAACCCAGTCCCAGCTCTGTGGCCACAACGCCCGAACCGCCGTAGGTAGGGTAACAAACAATGCCTATTTTCATGTGCTGATTTGTAATATGTAACTGAGGCTGTCTCATAAGTCGCTTTTCTATTTTTACCACAGAGGCGGAGAGACGCAGAGAGCTTGATAACCAATTATTTACACCTCTGCGCCTCCCCGTCTCTGCGGTAAAAATTACTTTTGAGACAGCCTCAGTAACATCACTAATGCTTCTTTTCCCCTTTGAAATTCCGCTCTCCGGCAGGGATTTCAAAGGTCAGGTGATTTTCCCGGGGCGGAATGGGACAATTATACCCATCACTGTAGGCGCACCAGGGGTTGTAACATCTATTAAAATCCAACAGCAAAATGCCGTTTTGAATATCGCTTTGCCTGAAATCGAGATATCGGCCACCACCATAGGTTTCCCCGCCGTTACTGAGGTCCTTAAAAGGTAAAAACAAATGATCGCGGTAGGTTGAATCCTGAATCAGCTTCAGGTTTTGGTAAATTTGAAGGGTATGTTTTTGGTTATTCAAACTAAAAGAGAGGATGCCATATTGCACATAATCCCGTTTTTGACCACTGTAGGTCATCATAATAAAAGGTTTTGCCTCCGGGGTGCGTTCAAAGGCTGCCGGAATAGACCATTCTTTCCTGGCCGGAAAAAAATCCAGCATAGAGGTATCGGCCGCGCGCAGGGGAGAACGTGGATTTGTGAGAAAATCAGCCTTGTATTCAGTTCTGTGATGCGCTATTTCCAGCTCAAAGGCTGAATGTTCCTGTTGGGATATGCCTGAAACTGAAAAAAAGAAAAAGCAAAGCGAGGTTACAGTGATCTTCATGGTACGTTAACGTTTACTGATTCGGTTTCGCGAGATTTGTCGCTGTCGGCTACATTTGAACCGATCCACATCCTCTGATCGAAGCGCCTCATGTTTGGTGGCCCGACCTTGTACTCTTGCACGCCATTTTTTCCAATTTTGTAAAGTCATTTCATTTTTCATCAGCCGGATCACTTCTGCCTCCGTCAGTCCAAATTGAAAAGTGATAGCGTCAAAAGGAGTACGATCCTCCCAGGCCATTTCAATGATTCGATCAATGGCCAGATCCGTGAGCTTGTATTTAAGATAAAGGGTTTTCATGTTATGCAACTCAATCAGGTTATCAAATTTGCCTTACCTCGCTTCAAAATGCACTAAAAGTCAATTTTTAGCCAGCCTCAACACCAAAACACTCAAACACCAAAACACTCATACACCCGGCAACGCAAAACAAACACAATTACAACTTTGTTGTGGGCAAAATCAATCCTGTACCTTTGCTTTTTATGACGAACGAGTCAAATATGTCACCAACCGACGATCCAACTGCTGAAAGCCGTAAAAAAGACCATATTGAACTGGCTTTTCGCAGTCGCGTAACATCCGGCGAGTTAGATCCACGGTTTTATTACGAGCCAATATTTGCGGCTCATCCGGCGCCCGGATCCCTGCCGCCAACCTTGTTTATGGGAAAAACCCTGCGCACACCTGTCTGGGTTTCATCCATGACCGGAGGCACAGCCTTAGCCGGGAGAATTAACCACCACCTTGCACGCGCCTGCGGCGAATTTGGTATGGGTATGGGCCTTGGTTCCTGCCGGCAATTACTTCATTCTGATGAATATCTGCCGGATTTTGACGTGCGGGATGCCATGGGGTCGGAGGCACTTTTGTTTGCCAACCTTGGCGTGGCTCAGATTGAAAAATTGCTGGAACAAAATCAATTCGATCGTATTCCTGCCATGTTGGAAAAACTCCGGGCCGATGGACTCATCATCCATGTGAATCCCATGCAAGAGGCAATGCAGCCGGAGGGCGATGTTTTTTTGCGTTCACCGCTGGAAGTCATTCAAGAAGTATTGGCGAAGCTAAACGCACCCGTGATCGTCAAAGAAGTTGGCCAAGGGTTTGGGCCTGCCAGTTTGCGGGCTTTAATGCAGTTGCCCTTGGCTGGTATTGAGTTTGCAGCCGCTGGTGGTACCAATTTTGCCAAACTTGAACTATTGCGCAGCACGCCGGAGAAAATGGCCATTTTTGAAAAAATGGCTGCTGTTGGGCACAACGCCGAAGAAATGTTGCACTGGAGTAACACCCTTCACGCCGAACTTGGCGCCCATTGTCAGGTACAAAACCTCATACTTTCCGGCGGCGTATCGGATTTTCTGGACGGCTATTACCTCATCCGAAAATCTGCCCTTCCGGCTGTGTACGGGCAAGCTTCCGGGTTTTTGAAATACGCCCAAAACGATTATGATACCTTGCGCCGTCATATTCAATCCCAAATTCGCGGCCTGGAACTGGCCTACGCTTTTTTGCAGGTTAAATGATTCTATCCTATCATGACAAAAACGATAAACGGCTTCTCCAAACTGTCAAAAACCGAAAAAATTCAGTGGCTGACTGCCCATTTCAGCGCTGATCCCAAGGCATCGCAATCCGTACTTTTTTCCTGGCAACATGCGGAAGAATCCATACAAAAGGTGATCGACGGGTTTACGGAAAACGCTATTGCCAACTATACCCTTCCGTTCAGTATCGCGCCAAATTTCCTCATCAATGGAAAGGAATATGCTGTGCCGATGGTGATCGAAGAAAGCAGTGTGGTGGCGGCCGCCAGTAGTGCCGCCAAATTCTGGCAGGAACGCGGCGGCTTTCATGCAGAAGTAATAGGCACCGTTAAGCTGGGCCAGGTTCATTTTTACTGGCCGGGAAATCCCGATACCCTTCGTGAACTGTTTCCTGCCTTAAAATCCCGGCTACTCGACTCAAGCAAGGATCTTACAGCCAATATGGAGCAAAGGGGCGGAGGCATTCTGGATATTGAACTGATTGATTTTGAACTGATTGAGCCAGAATATTTCCAATTGCGCGCCTCATTTGAGACCTGCGACAGCATGGGCGCCAATTTTATCAACTCAGTGCTGGAACGGTTTGCGGATACCCTTGAAGACTTTTTTACCCAACACCCCGGCCTCACGGATGCAGAACGTGATGTGGAGGTGATTATGTCTATTTTATCCAATTACACCCCTCAGTGTCGCGTGCGCGCCTGGGTGGAATGTCCTATTCAATCTTTTGCCGAACTGGCTCGCGCACAAGGTATGGATGCCGAAGCCCTTACACGTCGGTTTCATCGAGCTGTACGGATTGCCCAAATTGATCCTTACCGCGCCACTACCCATAACAAAGGGATTTACAACGGGATAGATGCTGTTGTTTTAGCCACTGGCAACGATTTTCGGGCAATTGAAGCTTGCGGACACACGTATGCCGGTCGCGACGGGCAATACAGGAGTTTGAGTTCCTGTACGGTGGAGAACGGAACCCTGCGTTTTGAACTGGAAATCCCGCTGGCTATGGGTACAGTAGGTGGGCTAACGGCCCTGCATCCATTAGCCAAACTCAGTCTGGAACTGCTGGGAAATCCGAGTGCAGAGGAACTGATGTGCATTACGGCAGTCGTAGGATTAGCGCAAAATTTTGCGGCCGTGCGCTCACTGATTACCACCGGAATTCAGCAGGGACACATGAAAATGCACCTCACCAATATTCTCAACCACCTTGGGGCCAATGAGGAAGAAGCTGCGGCGGCACAACATTATTTCCAAAACCAAACGGTCAGCTTCAGCGCTGTCCGAAGTTTTTTATGGGAGAAACGTTCGTGAATTCGTCACCAAATAGCAATTGTTCTGTTTTTTGTGCGCCGATAAAACAAAGTTTGCCCGCGGGGCATTTTATACCTTTGATCAACATTCCAACACATAAAACGCTACCATGAAAGTAAAAAACCTCCGTCTGACTGCTGTAATGGCATTGACTGCAGCCCTTT
>JAEUUS010000188.1 GCA_016787545.1 Saprospiraceae bacterium | reverse complement strand
GCATTGATTGTACACTGGGTTTTATCTCTGGCGAATGAATGGTTTTCTTTGAAACATCAGCCTGATATGCGGGTTGTCGATTAATTCCACCATGAAAAGAATACTGATCACCGGCGCCACCGGTTACATTGGCGGCGTGTTGGCAGAAAGACTCGTTGCTGAAGGGCATCAGGTAATAGCGTTGGCGCGCACGATACCCAGGCAGGCAAACCCGGCAGTTGAATGGATAAAAGGTGATCTGCACGAAACAACTGCTTTACACGAAGCCATGCGGCAGGTCTCTGAAGTTTACCACATCGCCGCGTATGCCCGCCCCTGGGCAAAAGATCGGTCTACCTTCAACAGGATCAATGTAGAAGGCACTGAAAATGTGTTCCAGGCCGCAGAGAACACCGGGGTAAAAAGGGTAGTCTTTACGTCAACCGCAGGTGTATTTGGCCCTTGCCAGGACTTTCAACCAGTGCATGAATCCAGTCAACCCTGGGCACGGGTGTACACTGAATACGACCGGTCGAAAATAGCGGCAGAAGCCCTTGCAAGAGCTCGGGCAGCCAAAGGGCAGGAAATTGTGATCGTCAATCCATCCAGGGTATACGGCCCTGGTGACCCGGCCACTATTAATGCGGTCAACAAGATGATTCAATTGTACCTCAAGGGGAGGTTCAGGTTTTTGCCCGGCGATGGCAGTGGCATGGGCAATTATGTGTACATCGACGATGTCATTAATGGGCACTTATTGGCTATGGAGCGCGGTATTCCTGGAGAAAACTACATTCTGGGAGGTGTCAACACTTCGTACAAGGATTTTTTTGACCAGGTAGCTGCCATTAGTGGAAAAAGTTTTGGCACGCTTCCTATGCCCTTGGGAATAATGCAATTCAGTGCCCGCCTGATGCAGCTTCGGGCAGATTGGTTCGGCATTCCGCCCGCCATAACCCCTGAATGGATTGATCGTTTCGATGTGCACTGGATGCTTTCGCATCAGAAAGCTACCGATCATTTGGGGTATCAGACTACCCCACTGGAAAAAGGTCTGGAAAAAACAACCCGGTGGCTGCAAAATCTATAGGTGGATGATTTTACCGCCGAGTCGGAGTTGCGCTATTCTCCGTGCCTCTCCGATTCGGCGGTAAGAAACCGCTCACCAAATCACTTCCCGACATAATCCAGGTCATTTTAAGCCATTTTCGTGGCAAATACTTTTGTATCGGACAACAACCGAACAAAACATGACCAAAATACTTGTCACCACCGACTTGTCTGTCGCCTCCAAAGCAGGGGTACGTTTTGCCCTGCAGGTAGCGAGCCAGCAGCAAACTGAATTGATATTTTTCCATTGTTTTCAGGCGCTTATACCAACCACAGTGCAACACCACCGGTTGGAAACTGCACTCAAAAGACAAACTAAAAGCACCCTGCTTAAGTTGGAAAAATTTATAGCCGGGGTACTCCGAACTTCCCGTTTTAAGCCCGGAAAATACCGTTGTGCTGTGTTGGAAGATTTGAGTCCGGACAGTGCCATTTTGCAATATGCACAGGAAAATGAAGTGGATTTCATTTGTATCAGCACCAGGGGCGGCGGACAATTGCTGAAATTAATGGGCACGCATACCGGCAGAGTGATAGAAAGATCATCCATTCCGGTGATGGTAGTACCTCACACCTATCGCGTTAAAAAGGTGGAAAGTTTGTTGTATGCCACAGATCTGGAACAAGTGGAAAAAGAACTCAATGTGGTGTGTCGTACGGCACAAAACTTACAGGCGGCGGTTGACATGGTGCATTTTTATTATGCACCAGATGAAAAACAGGAAGCCGAAACCCTTTTCCCGGTTTGGCAAAAACGTTTCCCTTTGTTAAGACGTATGCGACTTGAGGCACATCAAATGGATGATGATTTTGCGCATCAAATGGAAAAAAACGTACAAAAACTGAAGCCCGGCTTGGTCGTGTTTTTTACTCATCCTAAAACCAATTGGTTTAATAAATGGTTTAGCCCCAATCGTTCCGAATCGTTTTCCTACATTACTAAGGTTCCCATGTTGGTGTATCGAAAAGGGGCGAAATAAACTACTTTAGATTTTGGATTTACGATATGCTCCAATCATCTTCGTAAGTACCGATCTTTGCCGCATGTGCACCGTAAGTTATTTGCCGCGCCCGGAGGGGTTTATCCTGACGCATAACCGGGATGAAGCGCCTTCCCGATCCCCCCAAAACATTGCGCGCGCGCACACTCCCGGGGGCGAGTCCCTGTTATTCCCCCGCGATACCCAGGCTGGCGGCACCTGGATAGCCAGCTCCCGGTCAGGTCGGACAGCCTGCCTGCTCAACGGGGCTTTTGTGCTGCATCGCAGACAGCCACCCTACCGCAGAAGTAGAGGATTACTGCTGCTGGACTTTTTCGACTGGACTTCGGCAGATGATTTTTTTGCCCATTACGAGCTGGATAACATAGAGCCTTTTACCTTTTTGTATTTCGAAAGAAACGCAGGCAACTTCGGTTCACTTCAGCGCATCCTGGAATTCAGATGGGATGGAGAACAACGTCATTTGAAAAATCTGGCGCCTGGAGAGGCCCATTTCTGGTGTTCTGCCACCCTTTATCCAGCCGACATGCAACGTAAAAGGGAGGCTGTTTTTCATCGTTGGCTGGATAAACAAGATTTGGGAAAAAAGAGTCTGCCCGGCAATGTTTTGCGTTTGCATAAAACCGGAAGTGTAGGCGATCCCGAAAACGATTTTGTGATGAACAGAGCCGGCAGAGTACAAACCGTGAGTATCACGCAGCTAATCCTGCATGAAAAAAACGCACGAATGCGATACATAGATTTGCTGGGAAAAAACCAGAGCGAACGGCAGCTAACAGCCCTTTAGCGGAGGCTATCTTCTGTGAACAGGTTGTAAACTTTTCAAATTATTGTGTACCGCTCGTTAAATCTTTGCAAACTAACCGAAGAAAATTTTGGACAACCAAAAGAATCACTCTATTTTGCAGGCAAATTCTTCCTTCTAATCTCTCAACCTGAACATTTATCGAGCCAATTCTTTACCGTTAAAGACTTTTTTCTGTCATTGATGCGGCCTTAACCTGAATTTGTTAAGCATGAAAAAACCCTTACTCTTATTTCTCCTCTTGTTGGCCGCAATCGCCCTTCAGGCTCAAAATTCACCCAAACCGGAACTTTCGGTTTTCCCAAATCCTACCACGGAATTCGTTTCTGTTCAAGACCAGGCTGACGCTGTTGGTCAATTGAACGTTTTTAATATTCTGGGGAAAAAAGTTAAAACATTCGAAGCTTCCAAAGGAGAACATTACTTCGTTGGAGACTTGCCAAAAGGTGTATATCTGGTTCAACTGGTAGGCAAGAACAAACAAGTGCTGAAATCCCAAAAGGTAGAGAAACGGTAAGTGGAATAGAGGGGAATTGCAAAGGGATTTTCATACGCAACGGCGGCTTTCGGGATATCGAAAGCCGCCGTTGCCATTTGAAAATTCGTCACATAGAACCGCTTCATACTAAAAAAATATAGCAGTAACGGTAACTTTTTTCCAGATTCTACGTTCTAATACCAACTACAGGCGTTAATCCTGCTCACCTCATTGCAACGCCGAGGCCTCAAAACCAGATTCCATTTGTTTTGCGTACTTGGCGTACTTTGCGGTGAAATTCACCCAAAACCTATCATTTTTTAATCCGCGGATTTATCCGCTTAGTAAAAACGATGACCAAGAAAAAAAAGCACGGCGGCAGAAAGCTGACCGCCCAGGAACTCCAAATCCAAATCCTCAAATTTCTGCTCGGCCACCCCAAAAAACATTTCGCGCCGAAGCAAATTACCGAACATCTCAAGGTTGACAACAATCGGGATTCTGCTGAACATGCCATGCAACAACTGGTACTCAACGGAATGGTTACCGAATTCCCCGATGGCAAATTCGGTGTAGCGCTTGATCGGTTTAGTCCGGAAGAGCCCAAAACAACCCAAAAGCCGGAAAAAGAATCTTTTGCAGACCGAAAAAGCAAAGCACCCGTCCTCAAAAGCAGTTCTAACCAACGAAAAATCATTGAAGGCCGGGTAGATATGACGCGTACCGGCGCAGCCTATATCGTGTCGGAAATGATGGACACCGATGTGTACATCCCCGTCAAATACGTCAACAGCGCCTTGAATGGCGATATTGTTCGTGTGATGCTATTCGCTCCACCACCGTTCAGGGGCAAACGTGGCGCACACATTCAGCGCAAGCCGGAAGGTGAAATCATTGAGGTAATTAAACGAGCCAATGAATTTTTCATAGGCACCCTTCGGATCAGTCGTAAATACGCGCTGTTTCTCCCTGATAATCCCAATGTACCCACCGATATTTTCATACCCATTGAATCTATTGCTGACGCACAAGATGGCGATAAAGTGGTGGTAAAAGTGGTAGACTGGCAGGAAGGTAAAGGGCGGGTTCCTATCGGAAAAGTGACACAAGCCCTTGGAAAAGTTGGCGGCAATGATTTTGAAATGAAGAAAATCCTCATCAATGCCGGGTTCCAACTCCAGCACTCAGAGGAAGCTGAAAGGGAAGCCGCACGTATTCCGGATACTATTTCTCCACAGGAACTGGAACGCCGGCGCGATTTTCGTGAAACACTCACTTTTACCATCGACCCGGAAGATGCCAAGGATTTCGATGATGCCCTGAGTATCAAGCAATTGGAGAACGGGGGCCTGGAAATTGGCGTGCATATTGCCGATGTAACACATTATCTTAAACCAGATTCCGCACTGGATCGGGAAGCCTTTGAGCGCAGCACTTCGGTATATCTCGCTGATCGTTGCAACCCCATGTTGCCCGAAAAGCTCTCGAATAACCTTTGCTCTCTGGTGCCGGAACAAGATCGTCTTACTTTTTCAGCCGTATTCACGTTCGATGCCAAAGACAAGCTGCTTACGCGCTGGTTTGGCAAAACAGTGATTCACTCCGCCAAACGATTTACCTACGAAGAGGCGCAAACCATTCTGGATAAAAAGCCATCAGCCGATCTGAAAATGCATCCGCGTTTTGCAGACCTGGAATGGGCGCTTAAACATCTGGATCGTATTGCTAAAAAAATGCGGAAAGAGCGGGAGAAAAACGGTGCAATTGGCTTTGAAACGGAAGAAGTACGGTTCAAACTGGCGCCAGACGGCACCCCTCTGGAGGCTTATGTAAAAGAACGCAAAGACACCCACCTGCTGATCGAGGATTATATGTTGCTGGCCAACAAGGAAGTTGCGCTGTACATGCAGCCACCGCTGAAAGCCCGTTCAGAAGACTCCCCGAAAAACGCCGGAAAAGGAGGCGCACCTGTTCCATTTATTTTCCGGGTGCACGATTTGCCCGACATGAGTAAGGTGGCAGATTTTGCCCGTTTTGCCCTGGAGCTGGGTATTCCCATGAAAACAGATACCCCAAGGCAAATTGCGCAATCTTTCAATGAGCTGATGAAAAAAGCCCGTACAGATGACCGGCTGAAAGTGTTGGAACCATTAGCGATCCGAACCATGGCCAAAGCCGTGTACAGTGCCGAAAATATTGGACACTATGGCCTCGGGTTTTCTCATTACTCGCACTTTACATCACCTATAAGGCGGTACTCGGATGTGCTGGCACACCGTATTCTGGAGCGAAATCTGGATGGCAAAACCTACCGGATAGATGCTGCCAAACTGGAAGAACAGTGTAAACACATCAGCAATCAGGAGCGAAAAGCAGCGGATGCCGAACGCGAAAGCACCAAGTATAAACAGGCTGAATACCTCTCCAAACGCATTGGCGAAAGTTTTACCGGCGTGATCAGCGGAATCATTGATCGCGGTTTCTTTGTGGAACTGATGGATTCCAGGGCAGAAGGCCTGGTTGATTTTAAATACCTGGACGATACCTACACGGTGGAAGAAGGCAACCTGCGTGCTACCGGAAGACGGTACAAGCGAAGTTTCAAAATGGGCGACAAGGTTCAGGTGCGCATTGCCGCTGTGGATATTGCTAAAAGACAGGTAGAAATGGAGTTGGTAGAAAATTGAGCCGTGATTCAGCCAACCCCTGGCAGGAAATTTGCGTATTATATACGAAAGTACTCAAAAGGCCCGAACTTTGTAAAGCCTTGAGTATAATTGTAACGCCATGTATTTCCTTCCTGCAGAACGGCTGCGTTTATACCGCAATTTTAAATCCATTGAAGTTGGCGACTTCCATGCGATCATAAGGTTCTATGAGCAAAATGAAGACGCTATTCGTTCGCTGGATTTTGAAGAATACCTGGATTGTACACTGATTTACACAGACGCGCTCTATGAGGCCGCCGATCATGGCAAACTTTTGGTGATGTGCGACCATCTGCTGGAGGTGGTTATCATGCAAAATGTAGATCAATGGGGCGGGGAGGATCTATACCACCAGCTTTTGTTCAAAAAAGCCGCTTCCTGGTATCATCAGCAGGAGTTTCCCAAAGCAGAGCGGATTCTAAAAGAAATCATTCGCATTTATCCTGCCGACAAACTTGCGGCGGTGTACCTGAACCGGGCATTGCTGCATCAAAAACCCAAATGGCTGTTCCAGGCCCGGGCAGCTATGGTGGGTTTCGCCCTTTTGGCTGTGTTAGTTATTGCATTGGAAATACTGGCGGTTCCCAGGTTTTTTCCACACTTGCTGGTACCCATGCAGGTGGCCCACCAGTTGTTGATTGGCCTTAGCCTGTCGGCTATTTCGCTGGGCGAAGCCGGCCATTCACTCCGGTGCTGGTTTCAAACCCGCCGGTTTGTACATCAGGCAAGAAAACGGAAACCAGTAGCCTAAAAAAAACGGCTCCGGACACAGGGTCCGAAGCCGTCTGAGAGGTTAAGGGGGCTACGTTATTCCTTATCGAAACGCATCTCCTGGATGCTGATATTGTTACCGTTCACCTTGAGGTAAAGATACACGCGATAATTGCCTGCCGTTGCGGTAAGGTTACCGATACAGTACTGATCGCTGTTTTCCCGGCTCTGGCCTTTGTGTACCTGAGCAAAAGTTTTGGGCTTGTTGGCGTCAAAAAAGCCTTTCAAGACCTCAACGGCTTTAGCTTTTGGGTACACTTGTTCTTTATCCTGAATGGAAATTTCCACATTATCCGCCAGATATTTCGACAATGCGTTCACGTCACCGGCGCCCAGGGCAGCGGAAATAGCATCCAGTGTAGGGTTGCCTTGCTGGTTGTTTGCAAAAGCGATGGCCGGAACGAGGAACATCAAAAAAATGAGATTCTTCATGATTGAAGCAGATTTGGTTGTTAGTTCGTTTGTATTAAACGTTTATTTTGAAACGTTATTTTGATACAAAGTAACTGGCAAATTGAATTCCTTTTGTCAACACGAAGTTAAAGGCCTTCTCTTTAGCCAACCAATGCTTCGGAAGTTAAAGTTTTACCACTTTAACAAAATGGCTTTTTCCGCCCTGCTCTATTTGTACAAAATAAATGCCGGAACGCCAGTCGGAGGCGGCAATATTTGTCGCAAATAATTCATTTTGAATCATTTGCGTAGTATTCGAAATCAATTTTCCGGAGAGGTCATAAACCTTGATCTGGACACTACCGGTTGCCAAATGGCTGCCGGAAAGTTGAAAATGATCTGTAACTGGATTCGGCGAAATTGTCCAGCCCGGCTGCATTTGTTGCGGGTTTTCAGTCTCAGAGCTGAGTTCCGTCAACTTTAACGAATTTACCGCTGCGCCGTCGCCGCTGGTCATGCCATTGCTGTTTACACCATTGCCGGCGGCGTAAAAAGTAACGCTTCCTGTGCCGCTTGAAGGAGCCGTCCAGGTAACATCGAAAGTGTTGGTGGCAGAAATATTATTGTGCTCGGCGTAAGTTCGGCCGCCTGGGATGGTTACGATCTTATAGTTATTGGGATTCACGTCTGAGAATCCGTCAAGGTCTGAGTTATTGCTGTCGCGCAAGCCAATCATCTGAAAGCCGTACCCGTTGAGTCC
>JAEUUS010000175.1 GCA_016787545.1 Saprospiraceae bacterium | reverse complement strand
GACTACTCAGACGAGCTGGATGATACCCGAAAACAAGAATACCTGAGAATTTTGGTAACAGAAAGCGACCGAATTAGTCGGTTAATCAATCAGGTACTTGACATTGAAAAAATTCAATCCAACGAAGCTCCGCTCAATCTGGAAATGATGGATTTGTGCGATCTGGTTCGTCAGGCTGCAAAAGGAATGGAGCAGATGTTTGCAGAACGGCATGTCACTATTCGACTTCATGGTACGGAACATCCGTTTCCTCTTCAGGCAGATCGGGACCGGCTAATGCAGGTGGTAGTCAACTTGTTGTCAAATGCGCTGAAGTTTTGCGATCAGGAAGATGGACAAATAGATATCAGTTTGGAAAAACGTGATCAATGGGCTGTTTTACGCGTACTCGACAATGGCCCTGGAATCGTGCCCTCGTTGCAACAAATGATTTTTGAAAAATTCACCCAATTACATAGCAAAGCACAGGGCAAACCGCAGGGAACAGGCCTGGGTTTGTTTATTACTAAAAGCATAGTGGAAAAACACGGCGGCTCCATCCGGGTGGAAAGCCATACGCCTGCTGTATCAAAGGGGGCTATGTTTGAGGTTAAATTACCTGTAAAAAACGGAATTTGAAAAAATAACCACAGCTATTTCGCTATAAACGGTTTCCTGCCTACATTTATACCGAATTTTACAATCAAAACAACACCACATTGCATCGGGAAATGGATTCTGCAAAAGTCCTCATCGTGGATGATGAACCAAACATTGTATTGGCGATCGAGTTCTTACTTCAAAGAGAAGGCTATCAAACGGAAAAAGCGTTCGATGGCATACAAGCTCTTGAAATAGCTTCCGGTTTCCAGCCTGATATCTTAATTCTGGATGTAATGATGCCCGGATTAAATGGATTCGAAGTTGGGCAAAAAGTCAGGCAAATGCCCTCTTTGGAAAACACTAAAATCATTTTTCTAACAGCCAAGGGTACCCAAAGAGATAAAGAAATTGGTTATGCCAGTGGCGCAGAAATGTACATGATCAAACCTTTTGACAACGAAGAACTGGTGGCGGCAGTGAATGAAATGATGGCTTACGGCTAAGGCATTCTGTTTGTCTATTCAGTCGAAAATTGTCCATTTCGAAGTATGCTCCGGCCAATTGATTGGGCCGGAGCATACTTTTTGAAAAATAATTCTAAAAATATAGATAACTATATGTATTGTTTTTTATCTTTGCTCAGTCATTACTGACACCACAATCATTAGATAGTTCATACTAAAAATCAAAAAGCCCTACCAATGCACTACGAATCAAAATATCATCGAAGTGTGGAGGATGCAGAAAAATTTTGGGCAACAAAAGCCAAACAAATCGATTGGTTTGATCAGCCCAAACAAATCCTGACACAAGACAAGGACGGATTATACCGCTGGTTTTCCGATGGCATGCTCAATACCTGTCACCTGGCCCTGGATTATCACGTTGCACATGGCAGGGGAGAGCAGGATGCCTTAATTTACGACTCTCCTGTTACACAGGGCTTTGCCCGCTACACGTACAACGATTTATTGCAGGAAACTGCTCGCCTGGCTGGCGCACTACAGTCGATGGGGATTGGTTATGGCGACCGGGTGATCATATACATGCCCATGATACCCCAGGTGGTTTTTGCCATGCTGGCCTGTGCCAGACTGGGCGCCATTCATTCGGTAGTATTTGGCGGTTTTGCCGCTCACGAACTGGCATTACGCATTGATGATGCCAAACCCAAAGTAATCCTCACGGCATCTGCCGGCATCGAAGTAGACAAGATTTTGCCGTATAAGCCCATTGTAGACAAGGCAATGAGCGAGGCGCAGCATCAGGTTGAAAAAGTGGTGGTTTACCAGCGCTGGATGCACAGGGCCAAACTTGAAAAAGACCATGAACTGGATTGGGAATTGCTGGCCCGCGATGCACAACCGGTGGGTTGCACACCTGTTAAAGCCACCGATCCACTATATATCCTGTATACCAGCGGCACCACCGGCAAGCCCAAAGGAATTGTTCGGGATAATGGCGGACACGCCGTGGCCTTGCGGTACTCTATGGAGCAGATTTACCAGGTACAGCCCGGCGATGTATTCTGGGCGGCCAGCGATGTGGGTTGGGTGGTTGGTCACTCTTACATTGTGTATGCCCCCCTGATAACAGGCTGTACGACCATCCTGTATGAAGGGAAACCGGTTCGAACACCCGATGCCGGAGCATTTTGGCGGGTTATTGCAGATTACAAGGTGCAAACCTTTTTTACCGCTCCCACAGGCATTAGAGCCATCAAAAAAGAGGATCCGGAGGGATTATTAAAGCAAAAATACGACCTGTCGTCGCTGAAATACCTCTTTCTGGCTGGTGAAAGATGTGATGTTGCCACCCTTCAGTGGACTCAAAACCTGCTCAACATTCCTGTTATCGACCATTGGTGGCAAACTGAAAGCGGCTGGCCCATGTTGGCCACACCCATTGATCAGGGAGTAGTACACCCGGTCAAACCTGGCTCTGCAGGCAAACCCGTGCCTGGCTTTCAGGTACATATCCTGGATCAGGATGGGCATGTGCTGCCCCGTGGCGCCGAAGGCGCGGTAGCCATCAAGCTGCCCATGCCTCCGGGTTGCCTGCCTACGCTCTGGCAGGCCACCGATCGATTCAAGGAAAGCTACCTGGATGCGTATCCGGGCCATTATTTCACAGGCGACGGCGGCTACCAGGATGCCGATGGTTATACCTATATCACCGGCAGGATTGATGATGTCATCAATGTGGCTGGCCATCGCCTTTCTACCTCCGACATGGAAGAAATTGTGGCAGCCCACCCCGCAGTGGCAGAGTGTGCTGTAATTGGCGTGGAAAATGAGTTGAAAGGTCAGGTTCCGGTGGGGTTTGTGGTGTTGAAATCCGGAAACGATATTACTGAAAAATTGCTGGAGAAAGACCTCATACAAATGGTGCGCGACCAGCTTGGGGCAGTCGCCTGTTTTAAAAAGTCATTGATAGTCAAACGTTTGCCCAAAACGCGCAGCGGCAAAATCCTGCGCAGGGTAATGCGCCATATTGCCGACGACAAGCCTTATCATGTGCCTTCTACCATTGAAGATTTAAGTGTGCTGGATGAAATAGGGGCTGTGTGTGAAAAGCAGGTTTTCCGCCAATTATAGTTGCTCAAACAAATTTACTTGGTGAAATACGTTTTGTTTTGATTTTTAGTTGAACATCACCCGGGGAGGAGAGGCAACTTTCCCGCCCCCGGGTTCAACTGAATCTCGGCGCTTTTACCATATTTGTCCCCGGAAGCCGTTACCAGATCATTGTTCAACGAAATCATACCAACCATGACATTGCAAATTAAATCTCTTGATCAATACCGCGAAGTTTATGCGCGTTCTGTGGAAGATCCGGAAGCCTTTTGGGCGGAACAGGCTGCCACATTTCAATGGAAAAAACCATGGAAACAGGTGCTGAAATGGAACTTCCGAGAACCCAAGGTAAAATGGTTTGTGGGCGGCAAACTGAACATAACAGAAAATGTGCTTGACCGTCACCTGGCTACCCGGGCCAAACAAACGGCCATTCTCTGGGAGCCCAACGATCCGAAAAATAAACCCCGCAAAATCACTTACAAGCAGCTCTACCAGCAGGTTTGTCAATTTGCCAATGCACTGAAAGCCCAGGGCATCAAAAAAGGCGACCGTGTGTGTATCTACATGCCCATGACACCGGAACTGGCCATTGCAGTGCTTGCCTGTGCCCGTATTGGCGCTATTCACTCGGTGGTTTTTGCCGGTTTTTCCGCAGTTTCTGTGGCTGATCGCATCAAGGACGCTCAGTGTGTGGCCGTAATAACTTCTGATTTCAATGCGCGTGGCGCAAAAAATATTCCGGTAAAATCCATTGTGGATGAAGCGCTTACACTGGGTTGCGATTCCGTAAAAACGGTTATTGTACACAAAAATACCGGCGACCACGTGCATTGGCACAAGGACAAGGATATTTGGTGGCACGATGCCATTGCTGGAAAACGGAAAACCTGCAAGGCACAGCAAATGGATTCCGAAGATCCATTGTTCATCCTTTACACCAGCGGCTCTACAGGAAAACCAAAGGGTGTGGTACACACACACGGCGGCTACATGGTGTACACGGAATTTACGTTTCGGAATGTATTCCAGTACAGTGAAGGAGATGTGTATTGGTGTACCGCCGATGTAGGTTGGATTACCGGTCACTCCTACATTATTTATGGTCCGTTGCTCTCTGGCGCCACCAGTGTGATGTTTGAAGGGGTACCCACTTTCCCTGACGCTGGTCGCTTCTGGGATGTAATCAAACGCCACAAAGTGAATATTTTCTATACGGCCCCGACGGCCATTCGCGCATTGATGGCTGCCGGCGACCGGTTTGTGAAGGGGCGGCGTATGCCCTCCCTCAAAGTGCTTGGCACCGTAGGCGAGCCCATCAACGAAGAAGCCTGGAACTGGTACAACGAGCGTATTGGTAAAAAACGTTGCCCAATTGTGGATACCTGGTGGCAAACTGAAACGGGCGGCATCTTGATTACGCCTATTGCGGGCATTACGCCAACCAAGCCCTGTTTTGCCACCCTGCCCCTGCCAGGCGTTCAGCCAATTCTGGTAGATGCCAATGGCAAGGAATTAAAAGGAAACGATGTGGAAGGCCTGCTGTGTATTAAATACCCATGGCCCAGCATTCTGCGCACCACCTGGGGCGATCATGAACGCTGCCGGCAAAACTATTTTGCAGCTTTCAAGAACCTGTATTTCACTGGTGATGGCGCCCGAAGAGACCACGACGGCTATTATCGTATCATTGGTCGTGTAGACGACGTGATAAACGTAAGTGGCCACCGTATTGGCACTGCAGAGGTGGAAGATGCCATCAACAAGCACGAAAATATTGTAGAAAGTGCTGTGGTAGGCTATCCGCACGATATTAAAGGTCAAGGCATCTACGCCTATGTGATCACCAACCACATCATTGAACATACCGAAGATTTCAGGAAAGAGGTGCTTGCAGTAGTCACCAAAGAAATTGGTCCTATTGCCAAGCCGGATGTGATCCAGATTGTACCCGGCTTGCCCAAAACCCGTTCGGGCAAAATCATGCGCCGGATCCTCCGCAAAATAGCGGAAGGCGATACCTCCAACCTGGGCGATATTTCAACCCTGTTAAATCCGGAAGTAGTAGACGAAATCAAATTCGGCGCCAAACACATTTAAGAACGCGGGTAGGAACGCGGATAGAACGCGGATGATTTGGAACGCGGATGACGCAGATGACGCGGATTTTTTATGCTGCCTTCGGCAGCTTCTTTTGGTGATTTAGAAATGCAATTGCCTTTCAATAACCAAATTGCCGAAGGCAATTTTCAAAATCCGCGTCATTCGCGTCATCCGCGTTCCAAAAAAAATCCGCGTCACCTGCGTCATCCGCGTTCCAAAAAAATCCGCGTCACCTGCGTCATCCGCGTTCCAAAAAAAATCCGCGTCACCAGCGTCATCCGCGTTCCCAAAAAAATCCACGTCACCAGCGTCATCCGCATTCCCAAAAAAATCCGTGTCACCAGCGTCATCCGCGTTCCCCAAAAAAATCCGCGTTCCACAACGCGAAGGTACACCCCTATCGAGATTCTTCATTACCTACAACTTGTTCTATCCTTTAAAATCCCGAACATCCGCTACCTTTGCCCGCCTTTTTCAACCATATATTATTCAACCGGACACACCACCTCTTTATGAAATTTGCAACCAAAGCTATACACGCAGGCATTGACCCAGATCCAAGTACCGGAGCAGTAATGACCCCGATTTTTCAGACATCTACCTATGCCCAAAGTGCACCTGGCGTGCATCACGGCTACGAATATGCCCGCACCCAAAATCCTACCCGTTCAGCACTGGAAAAAAACCTTGCAGCACTGGAAAACGGCACTGACGCCATTTGCTTTTCCTCAGGCTTGGCTGCTCAGGATGCCGTAGTTAAACTGCTGAAAGCTGGCGATGAAATACTGGCCGTCAATGATTTATACGG
>JAEUUS010000171.1 GCA_016787545.1 Saprospiraceae bacterium | reverse complement strand
AAAGCATCTAAGCGCGAAGCCCACCTCAAGATGAATCATCCTTTAAGGGCTGCGAAAGACTATCGCGTTGATAGGAGGCAGGTACAAGCATAGTAATGTGTGCAGCCAAGCCTTACTAATTGCCCGTTAACTTCCTTTTTTAATTTTTTCTTAGGATAAACTTTTGTGCTTTACTAAAGCACTCTCCCAACAACCTTGTCTGTGTTAAAAATTAGCCGGTATATCCGGCAACTTTCCAATAATGCCCCTTAAAAGGCTGCGGTGAGTAAAGAAATGTTGGTGCCTTTGGCGATGGGGTTCACCTCTTCCCATTCCGAACAGAGCAGTTAAGCCCATCAGCGCCGATGGTACTGGGTCAGATGTCCCGGGAGAGTAGGTCGGTGCCAACGCAAATTTGATTAGCCTTGTACAGTTCGCTGTGCAAGGCTTTTTTGTTGAATATCGAATATCAAACCGCAGAATATCGAATGTTGAAATGAGGCGGGGGTATTTCATCATCTACACTTCAAAGTTCGATATTCTGCGGTTTGATATTCGATATTCCTTTCCCTTTTGACTTGTATATTTGCAGTGACACATCAGATAATGCAACATTCATCATGGTTTTCAACCTTTCTGAAAAAAATACCATTGCGAATCGCTTCATCGCTGAATTAAGAGATCTTGATATACAACAAGATCGGATGAGATTCCGAAGAAATCTGGAACGAATCGGGGAGATACTGGCATATGAACTTTCCAAAAAGTTACATTATGAACCGGTATCGGTTGAAACGCCTCTTGGAAGTGCCACTATTCCATTGCCCGCAGATAAAATAGTTCTGGCTACCATCTTACGTGCCGGTTTACCTTTACACCAGGGTATGCTTCACTATTTTGATCAGGCTGATAATGTCTTTATTGCTGCTTTCCGCAAACATCATAAAGATGGTACTTTTACCATTCAACTGGATTATATCAGTACCCCACATCTGGAAGATTGTGTGCTGATTCTCGCCGATCCAATGCTGGCCACCGGAGCTTCTGTAAATCTGGCCTTACAAGAACTGGAGCGCTTTGGCAAGCCCACAGCGGTCCACATTGCTACTGTTATAGCCAGCACAACCGGCATTGAGTCCATTCAAAAAAGATGGCCCAAAGCAAATATTTGGGCCGGAGCCATTGATGAAGAATTAACTGCAAAATCTTATATTGTACCAGGCCTGGGAGATGCAGGTGATTTGGCATTTGGTGAAAAAATATAAAGCAGACGTATTCAGGTTTTCCCGACCTTTGTCCATTATGGTACTCACAGCCAAAAATATTTTCAAATCCTACGGACCCTTGGATATTCTCAAAGGGGTAAATCTGGAAATTCCCAGTGGACAGATCCTAAGCATTGTTGGGAAATCAGGTGCCGGGAAAAGCACCCTTTTACATATCCTTGGCACCCTGGATTGGGCAGACAAAGGTGAAATGGTTATTGCAGGGAAAAATATAAAATCACTGAAAACCAATCAATTAGCAGCATTTCGCAACCTTCATATCGGTTTTGTATTCCAATTTCACCATCTGCTGCCTGAGTTCACCGCCTTGGAAAATGTATGCATTCCAGGATTTATCCAGCGAAAAAATGATCAGGATGTAAAAACAAGAGCAAAGGAACTTCTGGACTATCTTGGTCTTAAGGATCGTATGGATCATAAGCCTACCCAACTTTCCGGAGGCGAACAACAGCGCGTGGCTGTCGCGCGCGCGCTAATCAATCAACCCAGTATTATTTTTGCGGATGAGCCAACCGGAAACCTGGATTCCGCTGCGTCAAAGGATTTACATACCCTAATACGGCAATTACGGGATGATTACGGACAAACCTTCGTCATTGTTACGCACAACCAGGAATTGGCTGAGTTGTCTGATCGTTGTCTGGAAATGAAAGACGGACTACTGGTTTAATCCCCACTCCTTATATGCGTTATTCAAAAGTTTGGCTTCCGTTCTTCCACAAAGTGTTGCTTTCGGGATTGCTGCTTTGCAGTGCCTGTGCCTCAGCTCCCAAAAACGAGCTCAATCTGCAAGGCGTAACTTTTGCCAAACGCCCCAAAAACATCATCTTCCTGATCGGTGATGGAATGGCAGGCGCGCAGGTTTCAGCTCATATCTATTGGAGTGGCGTCGGCACCACCGTTTTTGAACAATTTCCTGTAGTCGGATTTCAAAAAAGTCATGCCTCGGATTATCTCGTTACAGATTCTGCAGCTGGGGCAACCGCCTTTGCCTGTGGTCAAAAAACGAAAGTAGGCGCCATAGGGGTTTTACCACCGGATGAGCGCCCATGTAAAACAATCCTTGAAGAATTGGATGGCCAAGGGCTTGCTACCGGTATGGTTACCACCTGTACCGCTACACATGCAACTCCGGCAAGTTATATTTCCCATTTGGAGCTTAGAGCCTTAACAGAAGAGATTGCAGCAGAGTATTTGAAAACCTCTTTTGACTGTCTGATTGCAGGTGGCGAAACCCAGTTTAACCAAAGATATGATAAAATCAACCTGATTGACACCTTAAAGTCCCGAGGCTATGTCATTCGCAGAGGACCGGGTTTACGTAATTTACCGTTAGATGGTTCCCGTCCATTTGTCAATTTCACCCATGAAATGGAACCTCCAACTGCTTCTGGCGGAAGGACTTACTTACCGCCAGCCACAAAAATAGCCTGTAATTTTTTGCAGAAACGTTCAGATAAAGGGTTTTTCCTGATGGTGGAAGGGAGTCAGATAGATTGGGCCTGCCACACCAACGACAAAAGTTGGTTAAAAGCTGAAATGGCTGATTTTGATAAAGCCATTCGTGAAGCCCTCCGATTTGCTGTTGAAAATGGAGAAACGCTTGTAGTTGTAACCGGGGATCATGAATGCGGAGGGCTTGCATTGGTTGCTCAGGGGAATAGCCGCAAATATTTTACACCCGTTTTTTCAACAAGGGTACATTCCGCAACTATGGTACCTGTGTATGCATTTGGCCCTGGCGCCGAATTGTTTTCCGGCACCTATGAAAACACTGATATTTATGTCAAAATGAGAGAAGCACTTGGGCGGTAAAATAATCTTTGGTCAAAAGGGGGATTTTAGCCGCTTATCGAAACTTTTAAGAACACTTTTGGAAGTTATAACATTTTGCCATAACTTTGCACCCGCTAAAACGAGATGGATAGGCAAAAACTGCCGTTTGACCCTTTGAAATTTCGCTTTGGTTTTCATTCATTTCAAACAACTTACAATGGCAGTTTATTACAGTAAAGAAAAAATCGCCGAGATCGTAAAAACATACGGCGAAAACGCCAACGACACTGGCAACACAGAAGTACAGGTTGCATTACTCACTTACCGCATCGAATGTTTGTCAGACCACTTGCGGAAGTTCAAGAAGGATCACTCCACACGCCGGGCGCTGCTCACCATGGTTGGTCAACGT
>JAEUUS010000127.1 GCA_016787545.1 Saprospiraceae bacterium | reverse complement strand
GTACCGGGTGAGGTTGCTGTGGCAATCGTTACAAGCTACTTCTAAAATGGTATTTACTTCGGTTGGAACTGAGTATTTTGTGGAAACGTGGTGGGTTTGCACATTCGAAAGATTTCGTTCAGGGCGATAGAATTGGGCCAGAAGCAGCAAGGCGGCCAGGCCATATAACAGGGGGCGGATGTATTTTTTCATAGTGCAAAGGAACACAGACTTTGGGTGCTTGTTTTGGAGAGTAGATGAAAACCCGGTTTGTGGCGATCATAGTAGAAAATGCTTGCTTGCAGGTAACATATCTCCAAAATCCGGGTATTGGTCGCCACATAGGAGAATGGAGCCATTATATGCATGTATCTTTGAATTCAGTTTAAATGATTCCATATGATCATGATGGGCAAAGGCAAATTAGCCAGGCCAGTGTTTCGTTATTTGTTTTTGCTCTCCTTTTGGGGCATCTGGTTGGCATTGCCCTTTATTATGATTGATGAGGACGACGTCAAGCACCGGGAGCTTTTTATCAAGATTCTTCCTGCTTCCTTTACCAGTGTATTGTTGTTCTTTATCCTGGCGGAATGGCTCGGCCCCAGAATGCTCCGTCAGCAAAGAATCATGTCGTATTTGCTCACAGCGCTTGGGTTATCAGTGGTGTTTATGGGGATCCAGGGAGGTATGAAGACCTGGTTGCTGGCGCCAGATCATAAAGGACTTGCATTTCACACCTTCCGAAGTTTGGTGCATGTGTTTTTAGCCGCGGCATTGGGTATGGGATATGCGTTGGTGCGCCATGCTTTAGGTGAGGAAAAATCGCGGCAGGAGGAGCAACAGGAGCGATTGAAGTCGGAACTCGCCTTTTTGCGTTCCCAGATCAGTCCACATTTTATTTTTAACGTACTGAATAGTATTGTATACCTTATTCGGACCAAATCGGAGCAGGCTGAATCGGTTACCCTTCAGTTGTCGGCCCTCATGCGCTACATGCTTTATGAAAGCGGAGATGCCCAGGTTACTTTGGAAAAGGAAGTAGGTTATCTGAAAAACTATGTGGAATTACAAAAGGTCCGGTTTGAAGAAGATGTGAAAATCCGACTGGAAATCCGTGGGGGCATTGGCGCTCAGGTAATTGAGCCTATGTTGCTTATCCCATTTGTAGAGAATGCGTTCAAACACGGGGTTGGACTAATTGAGGACCCTTCCATTGATATATTGCTGGAGGTACAACCCCAAAGCATGAAATTTATCGTTCGGAATAAAATTACGCTGGAATCTGGCGAAAACAAGGATCAAAATTCCGGAATTGGACTCCAGAATATACGAAGGCGGTTAGCTCTGTTATATCCGGGGCATCACCAGTTTTCCATTGTTGAATCCGGAGGATTTTTTGAAGCCAATCTTTTCCTGCAATTTACCTGAATTGACTCATGAAATTGAAATGTTTGGCGGTAGACGATGAAAGTTTAGGTCGCAAGATGCTCGAAGATAACATTCGGCAGGTGCCTTTTTTAGAATGGGTGGGTACTTGCAAGAACGCCTTTGAGGCGATGGAAATGTTGCAGCAGCAACGGGTGGACCTCATGTTTTTGGATATTCAGATGCCAGGCATGTTGGGCACCAAGCTCCTGGAAACGTTGCCTCAAAAACCCATGGTGGTCTTTGTCACGGCTTACTCGAATTTTGCTGTTGAAAGTTATGATTTGGATGTCGTTGATTATCTGATGAAGCCGGTTCCTTTTGAAAGGTTTCTAAAAGCTGCCTATAAAGCGTTGGAAATCAAACAAAAAGACCAGGCGTTTGCACAAACACCTGGTCCGGAAATCGTTGATTTTTTCTATGTTAACGTAGAATACTCGCTTGTTAAAGTTCGTATACCCGAGATTTCACATGTGGAAGGAATGAAAGACTATGTCAAGATTTACCTGGCAGGCGTATCAAAACCAATCATTACCAAATCTACCCTGAAGGGTATTGAAGAGAAACTCCCGGTTCAAACTTTTATGCGGGTGCACAAGTCATTCATTGTCAATCTGGATCGCATAGAATCCATCCGAAACAGGGAAATCCGAATTGGGACCTGGGAAATTCCGGTGGGCGAATCCAATTTGGATGAATTGATGCGATATATCCAGAAAAATTAGAGTTTTTTCTGCTCAATCAATTGCAGCAACTCATCCCGGTAGTTTTTACCAATGGGGAGCAATTTGGGCTTATCTTTTTCCATGACCTCCACCATATTGCCTTCAATAGCCATTACTTTATCCATCGCCACAATAAAGGAGCGGTGAATCCTGCGGAACAAATTCCTGGGAAGCCGGTCTTCCAGATTTTTCATGGTTTGTAAGGTAATCACCCTGCCTTGCAATAAGCGAATGATCACATAATCCTTCAGCCCTTCAATGTAAATGATGTCATCAAAATTGACTTTTACCAGCTTTTTGTCGGCCTTCACAAAGAAGAAATCGAGTCCATCATTGACTGCCGGCGCACCGCTGGGGGCATGATGATGGTCGGCATTGGCTAATTCAGCCTGTTCTACCGCTTTATTGACGGCCTTCATAAACCGTTCCAGAGAAATGGGTTTCAGCAGATAATCCAATGCATTCAGGTCAAATCCCTGAATGGCATAGTTGGGATATGCGGTAGTAAACACAATCATCGGTGGATCGCTCAGGGTTTTGACAAAGTCGATACCGGTGAGTTGTGGCATTTGAATATCCAGAAACATCAGGTCAATCTGATGACTCTTTAAAGCTTCATTTGCTTCCAGGGCATTAGAACATCGCTTGATGAGGCGAAGTTCTGGCATTTGGGTAATATAAGTTTCCAGCACATCAAGTGCAAGTGGTTCGTCGTCAACAATGAGCACATTCAGCATAATTCGTTTTGTTTATAGCGCAAGAAAGAATGGTTATTAGGAGGGGTTATTACACGCCGTCGATCATACGCCCCAATCCGCCCAAAATGCTGCCTTCTTCTTTTCCGGGGGAGGAAGCATAGGATGATAATTTTGCGGCCAGCCTGCTCACGGGCAATGATTGTAACCACACCTTACCCGGACCTCTAAGCACTGCATAGAACAGACCTTCTCCGCCAAATACCATATTTCGTATGCCTTTCACGAATTGTATGTCATAATCCACCTGTTGTGTAAAGGCTACAATACAACCGGTGTCCACCCTTAATGTTTCACCCGCACGTAACTCTCTTTCCAGGATAAAACCACCAGCGTGTACAAATGCGAAGCCATCACCTTCGAGTTTTTGCATGATAAATCCTTCTCCGCCAAACAAACCTGTACCAAGTTTTCGTTGGAACTCAATCCCGATTTGAACGCCTTTTGCCGCACAAAGGAAGGCGTCTTTCTGGCAAATTACCTTTCCTCCAAATTGCTGCAGATCAAGCGGCACTATTTTACCCGCATAAGGTGCAGCAAACGTAACCCGTTGTTTATCACCGCCCTGATTGGTGAATGTAGTCATAAACAGGCTTTCACCAGTGAGCAATCGTTTGCCTGCAGTCATCAGTTTTCCAAAGAAGCCCTCTGTTCGATCACTCGCATCTCCAAATACGGTGGCCATTTCAATCATGTTGTCCATGAACATAAAACTGCCTGATTCAGCGATCACGGTTTCGTTGGGGTCCAGTTCTATTTCCACACATTGCATCTCCTCTCCGTAAATCTTGTAGTCAATTTCGTGGTTGCGTCGCATGTTATGTTTGAATGAATTTTTTTGGTTAACGGGGCAAATGTGAAGGGCTATCCCTATGCCTCAGGGGTTTTTCCCGACGAGTGTCGGTAATTAGTCGCTCAATACACTGTTTTGTGAACAAAACCTAAAACCGACTTATTGTCCCCAACGATACCAGACGCCCACGCTGACCCCAGGACTTTTCGGAACATTTTGGGCCCAACCGGCGCCTGCCCCAGAGAAGTTAATGCCAAAAGAGGGGCGAATAACCCATGATGCCTTCAATCCGTAGGATACCCAGCCCTGATTATCTATAAACAGCCCGGTAAAATATGGTTCTTTGGCTGATTCAACCGAGCCATTTCCCAAAGGTAAAATAGACTCTGTGAAAGCTGAAACCCAGAACTTCCCAACGTTAACCCCGGCTTCTCCACCGAAAGTGACAAAATCCGTGTAGTTGTTGCTGCGATAGCCGTAGCCTCCGTAGGCATACCAGTAAGTGATGCCAAAACCCATTCCTGCACTAATGGTTGGAATAATACTCAGTGCATTGTACCCGGTGCGCAAATCACTAGTCATCAAATAAGTAGCATCGGCTGGGAGTTGTACCCTCAGGTTGCCCGCCATGGCCAGTCTGCCCGATAAAAATTGGTGTTTCAGTCCTATTGTGGAATTCCCTACGCCAGAAATCTCCCCCCCAGGGCCTATATTTACCAGTTTCGATTCCGGATTAACTTCGCCACGTTCGTTCCAAACATAAGGAAGGGAAACCATCAATGTCGTTTTTTTTCCCAAACCATACTCACCGTAAAACTGAACACTGCGTTCGGAGACTTCTCTTGAAAGCACGATATCAATCCCGTTTTCACCAAACAGATTGGTATAGGTGGGAATAAAATTCCAGGAAACTTGTGCATATCCACCTCCTTTGGAACGTGCCCAGGGGCTTTGTGCAACTGCGCTGAATCCGCTCAAAACCAAGAGGAGGAAAAACAAGTAATACCGAAATTGTTCCATAAGTTGGGCTATTTATGCTGCGAGCGTTCCCATAGTAAACAGGAACGCTCGCAAAGTAAATCAATATTTCGGGGAAAACAGCGGCTTACACCAGTTTTGCCTCCAGTTCAATGGGAACTGCAGAAAGCGCTTTGCTTACCGGGCAACCTTCTTTGGCGGCCTGGGCAAGTTCCATAAATTGATCGGCAGAAATGCCAGGCACTTCAGCTTCCAGGTTCAGTGTTATTTTTTCGAACGCCCAACCGCCACCGCTGTTGTCCATATCAATGGTCGCATTGCAGCGCAATTCAGCTGGTGGAAAACCGACGCCTGAAAGCCTAAAGCTAAGCGCCATGATATAACAGCCGGCATGTGCGGCTGCAATCAGTTCTTCCGGATTGGTTCCTGCTTTTCCATCCTCGTTTTGAAAACGTTTGGCAGCAGAATAAGGCGTCCCGTCCAACACGCCGGATGGGCCGCTCAAGGTGCCGGAGCCATCTGCTCCCGAGCCGCGCCATGCGGCAGTTGCTGTTCTTTTAAAATGAGCCATTGTACTGGTTGTTTTGTTTATGGATTGAACGGTGAATCCCCCAAAAGGTTCGGCGACGGTTCAAAACTTTAATTCGGTAATTGAGGTAAAGCGCCCTTGCTGCTGCCTGGCATATACGCTTTGAATTTGGTATCCAGTTCTTCTAACAAGGCTTGATCCTGCATGTTTGCAGCCATTTTCATCAGATTCTGGACTGTAGAAATGGCGTAATCGTTGTCTTGTTTGTATCCTTTTTTGAAATCAGCATTCAAGGACTCGTAGAACCGGAATTGTTGCTCCATGTCGTTGGCAATTTCCTGAATTTTGGATTTGGCCTTTTCCTTTTCCCCACTCAGTACATAAATATCTGCCATGAATGCGGTGAACTGATCGTACGGGAAGTTCATCTTTGGGAATACCTCAAAATATTTGTCCACCAACGCGATGGCTTTGTCCTTCTTGCCTTCAACCACTAACTGGCGAGCCAGACGAATGATGCTTACACGCATGGTTTGAAGACTTGGCATGTACGAACGATCTACATAGGACCGCTCTTTATCGAAATTGCCCCATTTCCATTTGTCCATGATATTGGCAAACATCTGATCGGCATTTACACCTCCAGACCCAATAATTCCGTAAGCATCCTGCTGACTTTTAACCTTTTTAGGCACGACCTGCAAACCAAGGCCTTCCAACTGGAGGTAATCTTCCATACCCAGCAGTTTGTCTTCCCGACAGGTAACAGCCCAATAGATCGGACGTTTGCCAAGATTGGAGGCAATAATGTCCAACATCGCCAATTCATCTTTGATGATGTATTTTTTATCGCGACCCAGGTCAATATGCATGGTATCCACCAGCGTGGAATCGGAAGCTGACACGAATTTATTGTCGATGAACCATTGTTTATTGACGGGGATCGACATTTTTCTCGTTGGCAAATAGGTATCGAATGCCCGACCGGAGCCTGATTCCTGTTTATGCTCTTCTCCCAGGAATTTCAGGACCTGGCGAATATCCATTTCCTGTTCTCCTCTAGGAGCAAAATAAGGTATCTGTACGCGTTTATACCCCCGAATCTGTTCCTGTGGAATGCTCATGTCTATGGCAGGAGAATTGTTCACCGCCCGACGAAGCTGGGCGATGTACCAGTCCACGGCAATCAGGGAGAGATTTACCACCCGCACATCGGTTCGGATACCTTCCACCTCCTGGCAATACCATAGTGGATAAGTATCGTTATCGCCGTAGGTGAAAATAATGGCATTAGGTGCGCAGGAGTTCAGGAAGTTGCTGGCGTAATCGCGGCTGGCAAAATGGTGCGCGCGACTGTGGTCGTCCCAGTTTTGGGTAACCATAAGCAGCGGAGCCGATAAAGCCAGGACAGTCGCTAATGGGGCAGCCAATCCTTTAAGACTCTTGTTGAGCATGTCCCAAATAGCCACCACGCTTAAGCCAATCCAGATGCAATAGGTAAAGAATGAACCAGCCAATACATAATCCCGTTCACGGGGTTCGTTAGGTGGCTGATTGGAATACACAATGATACCAATACCGGTAATGATGAACAAGGCCATAATGGCGGCGAAGTCCTTAGGTTTGGTTCGGTAGTGGAAAAACATGCCCAATAAGCCCAGAAGGAAAGGGATCATGTAGTATTTATTCCTACCCTGATTGGTTTTTTGGAAATCTGGCAATTCATCCTGGTTGCCAATACGTCCGGCATCAATGGCATCAATACCGGTAATCCAGTTGCCTGCTGTGGGGTCCCAGGCATAATAGCCTTGTTCGCCATTCTGACGACCGGAGAAATTCCACATAAAATAGCGCCAATACATCCAGCCCAGCTGGTATTTCCAGAAAAACTCCAGGTTATCGGCAAAAGTTGGCGTGCCACTGGGTTTATCTATCCAGCGACGATACAATGCAGGTCGTCCCTGTGAGTAGTCACTCATTCTCGGGAAAAGCGTTTTTTCTCCGGAAGCATATTCATACTCCACTTTTTCATCCACCACTGCATATTTTTTGCCTACACGACCATACCGATCTTCAGAGTCGATGCCAACAGGTTGTGCATCAAAATGAGGGCCGCGAACCAAAGGACGTTCTCCATATTGTTCCCGGTTGAGGTAGGGGAGGAGGCGCATTGGATCAGAAGGGTCGTTCATGTTGATAGGCGTATTGGCGCTGGCGCGAATGATTACCATGCCATACGACAGGTAAGCTACCACCACAACACCCAGGGCAACGATGATCCGTTGAAGCAGGCCGTTTCCTGTTTTTTGAGCCCTGTTAAGACCATACCAAATAGCTCCTCCGAATATTAAAAATACCGGAATGATTCCGGAGTAAAAAGGAAGTCCGAAGCTATTGACCATGAACTTATCAAAGGAGGCCCACATAGTTGGAATCCCTGCGATAATCAGCTTTTGAATGGCCACAATAAAGACTACACCAACAGCCGCTGCAATAAGCGTACCCATGACAGTTGGTTTTTTAGCCTTTTTGAAATAGTAAAACATGGCTAATGCCGGGAACGTCAGCAAGCTCAACAAGTGTACGCCAATAGACAAGGCGGTGCTGAAAAAGGCAAAAACCAACCAGCGATCAGCTTCCGCATTATCTGGCAGGTTATACCATTTAAGCATTGCCCAAAGCGTCATAGCTGTAAAGAAGGTTGACATTGCGTACACTTCACCTTCTACGGCAGAAAACCAGATGGAGGAAGTAAACGCTGTGCAAAGTCCTGCAACAACGCCTGCGCCAACGGCTGCAATAGCTTGGCCACCTTCTGGTTCTTCCTCTCTGCCAACCAGAATCAGGCGGGCAAGGATACTGGTACTCCAGCAAACGAATAAACCGGCGAAGGCCGTGCTGAAGGCAGAAAGCAGGTTAACAGCGTAGGCTATGGTAGAAGGATTGTCTGAAAATAATCCGGCTACCCAGGTGAAAAGTCGGCCAACCAACAAGAAAATAGGTGCACCTGGTGGGTGAACTACCTGAAGTTTATAGGCGCCGGAGATGAATTCGCCGCAGTCCCAAAGGCTGCCGGTTGGTTCGGCGGCAAGGCCGAGTACAATGGCTGCGATGCCAAAAGTGATCCAACCTGCCAGATTGTTGAGCGTTTTAAAGGAAAAATTCATGTTTCGTAGTGTGTTTACAGCAGACAAAGTTCTCCTTTTAACTTTAGGGCGAACCAGATGCTGCACTTTAATCAGGGTTTTCAGGTGTGCAATGACCGCGCAAAACTATAAAAGTCCGCTCAAGTGCAGTTTTTCTTTTCAAAAACAAAAAACGGTGAGACAGCAGAACTGCCTCACCGTTTGAAAAAAGCTTGTATTTAACCCTGTTTCGGGCCAAAAAATAGTCGAATTACAGCAAAGCGTTAATTCGATCCTGCAAGACTTTTTTTGTAGTAGCCCCTACGACCTTATCTTTAAGTTCACCATCCTTGAAAATCAGGAAGGTTGGAATGCCCCTTACACTGTACGTTGTTGGAACTTCCGGGTTCTCATCTACATTGAGTTTGCCGATTACTGCACGCCCCTCGAACTCTGTAGAAAGTTCATCAATAACAGGAGTCATCATGCGACATGGTCCACACCATTCTGCCCACAAATCAATCAGGGTTACTTTTCCGCTGCCCAAAACGTCTGTTTTGAAGCTGGCATCTGTGAATTCTTGTGCCATATTTTATGGTATTTTATTTAAGCAAGTTTGAAATCAATGTTGTAACGCTTATCAGGCGAATTGGTTGCAAAGGTACATCTGATTTGCAGTGGTCCATATTGGAATTGGCAAAAAATGTCCGGGCGAAAACAATTGTCGGTTGTTAAAAACTGCCAAACCATTGTTGAATTTGAGTCAAAAACAGTGTAAACAGCTGAGGTTCAAACACTATTGGGAATAAAAATCCGAATACGGCCCCATAATAGTGTGCAGTATGGTCAATATTATCCCGCCCGCGCTTTGCTTCGTAAGCACTGAACCAAAGATACATAATCCCGAAAATGAATCCTGGAATACCAATTGGGATAAAAAACAGGTAAAGTTTATTGGTTGGCATCATCAAAATAGACGCGAATAATACCGCAGCCACAGCGCCGGATGCTCCAATACTGGCAAATCCAGGTGTTTCACGATACTTGAAGAAAGTAGCTGATGAAGCAGCAACGATAGCAGCCAAATAAAAAATGAGGTAGACCATCCGGCCAACTTCTGGGAAAATGTACACAAACCACTGCTCTACCACACGCCCGAAATAGTACAGCGTAATCATGTTGAAAGCCAGGTGCATCACATCGGCATGCAAAAAACCGCTCGTGAGCCAACGGTAGTATTCGCCATGCTTTACCTCTTC
>JAEUUS010000126.1 GCA_016787545.1 Saprospiraceae bacterium | reverse complement strand
CATGGCTCAAATCAACTGGGTTTTTCTGGATGACTTCGGCGGGCGCCACCGAGTGGGCTTGTACCATGGCGATCGATCCGGCCATGTGATGCTGCATTGTAATCTGAAGGTGGTACAGATTGATTTTTCGGTAAAGGATACCAAAATGTACTCCTTTTTTATAGAAGATGAACTCTGCGAGGTTATTCTGGAGAAACTTAAAGATGGATCCTTCGGCTATGAATTTCGGGTAAATAAAAAGGTGGATACCCCGCGAAACCGTATTCGGAGGGTGCAGGAAGGACAAACCAGAAAGTATATGGCGCTGATAGTTGGAGGGTTGGTCTTGATTTTAGGGGGGCTATTCTTTGGACTCAAATGGTATGGACATCATCAGGAACTAAAAAGGATGGCGCTGACAAGTGTGGTCAGTAATTATAGTAAGGACAATATGAGGCGGCTTGTATCAGAGGGCAAGCGAACGGTAGCCCGGTTACATCGGTCACAAAACAGCCAAACTGACGAACAAACCATCAGTTATTCCCTTTTGGCGCTTGATAGTTTGATGGAACATGGAGATTTTCAAGTGACTAAAAAAGACCCCTTAATGTTGCCCAGCGGTTTTCCTTTCACAGAAGGTGATGAGTTTGAAGCCATTTATCTGCCTGCAGATCCTTCGGTACATCGTGTGGATTTTTTTCAACCCACCCGCGCAACTACTACTCGTTATATTCAAATAGCTACTGATAAAGAAAAGTCTTCTCACCCTACTACCGGACCAGAGCGCAGTGTCTGCAGGGTATTGACTGCCGCCGAAGTTATCGGCTGGCCAGTGCTGGCGCATTTCATTTATCAGGATAAAACGCCGGAAGAGAACAAACGTTTTAACCAGGCCACCTACAACAAACTTTGGGACGACCCTGATCTGCAAAAAGCAGTGTTGCAAAATTGTACCCATTAGGGCTGAAGATGATTGTCGCGTGTTGTAGATTGGCTGGAAGGGGCGATAACGGTTCATTTTGCCCTTTTTTGTTTTTGTTATTTCGAAACTATTTGTTTGAATATGGATTAGTTTTATACCTTTGTCAAAACAAAAAAGTATATGGCACGTCGCAGATCCGGCAGCAATTCAGAGGGATTTTTATTTAAAACAGGCCTTTTTGCCGCATTGGCAGGCTTGGCTTATTTTCTTTTTAACCAGTTTGGCACCAAAAAAGCCGACGAGCCGATGGACCAAAAGCCTCCCATTGTGCTGGAAGACAAGACTTTGCCCAAAACGGAGGGTTTCGAAGATAGCACTTTCGTAACCATTGATTTACTGCCTGTTTCGAAAGCTGAAACGGTGTTACATACCTGGTTTGCTCTTGGATACAACGAAGACCATGAACAAGCAGAATGGGTAGCTTACGAGCTCTCCCGCGCGCGCTTGGACGAAAACTGGGCCGAGCGCCCCAATACCTTTCGGCCCGATCCCAACGTACGCACCGAAAGCGCCACCCCCAGAGATTATACCTCCAGTGGATACGACAAAGGACATCTTTGTCCGGCGGCTGATATGGCATTTGATGCCACGGCTATTGACGAAACCTTTTACATGAGCAATATCAGTCCGCAGCGGGCGCCCTTTAATATGGGTATCTGGCGTGAACTGGAAGAACTTACCCGCGACTGGGCACGAAAATTCAAACGTTTGTATGTGGTTACAGGTCCGGTCTTAACGCAAGGCAGCCTGGGGCAAATTGGTTTTAGTAAGGTAACTGTTCCCGGTTCATTTTATAAAGTATTATTGGCGCCAGACCAGAATCGGGCTATTGCTTTTATATTGCCCAACCAGGTTAGCGAAAATCCTGTTATGTCGTACGCCTGTTCCATAGATGAAGTGGAGGAAACAACCGGAATCAACTTTTTCCCCAAATTATTAAATGGTTTAGGTGAGGAACTGGAAGCATCACTGGATAAAGATGCCTGGCCAGTAAACCGAAACCGTTATGAACAAAGGGTAAAACAGTGGAATATCAGAAGATAATGTGCGCCTGATAAACGGAGCGTGTACCTTTGCGCGTTCTAACCGGCAAAAGCGCACATGATTAAATCATTTTTATCCTTAACGGTTCTGTTTAGCCTGATAACAGCCTGTAGCGAGTACACCCCCATACCAAAACCACGTGCCTATCCACGGGTAGTGTATCCGGAAAAGGCCTACAAACCTTTTGATCAAGGATATTGTAACTTCACTTTTGACCAACCTGTGTACGCCAGTATAGAACAGGACACTGCTTATTTTGATGAAAAACCACGCGATGAATGTTGGTTTAATATTTTGGTGCCACAATTGAACGCCAAAATCTATTGCAGTTATTATCCCATTCATTCACGGGCTGATTTTGATAATTTTGTAGCGGATGCCTTTGAAATGACCAATAAACACACCGTAAAAGCTACTTATATTGATGAACAGCCCATCCATCGGCCAGCCGATAAGGTACATGGCATTGTTTTTAATGTGGAGGGACCGGCAGCTTCTTCATATCAGTTTTTCCTGACTGATTCCACCCGGAATTTTGTTCGTGGAGCTTTGTACTTTAATACCGTTGCACGCCCGGATTCATTGGCGCCGGTAGTTGCGTTTATGCGGGAAGATCTCAACCGCATGGTTGAAACCTTAAAATGGAAGTAATAAAAGCCTTTCTCCCAACCCTTTACAACCATATAGGTGTCCTTACCTGAAATCAATGGGTTGAAAAACCTCTTCTTTAAGATGACCTCTCGCAAAATCATTCTCGCAGTTGTTAGCCTGGCCCTGTTTGGTCTGGCAGTTTGGTATTTTATGCCAGAAAAAAAAGAGGCGCCGCTTTCGCAGGCAGCCCAGGAATTACAAGCTGATCCGGAGCTGACCGAGCTCACAAAAGCCTTGGAACAAGATCCCAACAATGATACATTGCTGTATTTACGTGCATCCACTTATTATAAACTGGATGCTTTTGACGAAGCCCTGGCCGACCTGGAAAAGGCAATGCGCATAGATTCCATGCAGCCGGCGCACTATCATTTGCTGGCTGATGTATTGCTGGATTATGCACGCCCCAATGATTCCAAAAAGGCGATTGAAGTGCTAAAATTAGCGGCTCAACGATTCCCGGATCGTATTCCAACGCTGCTCAAACTTAGTGAATTTCAATTGATTGTGAAAAAACACGGCGATGCGCTTACTACCCTCGACAAAATTCTTCAGCGCGACCCGCAAAACGCCGAGGCATTTTATATGGCTGGTCGGGTGGCGCTGGATAAAGGTGACACTACGAGCGCCATTGCCTCCTTACAGAAGTCGGTGAGAATTGATCCGGAAAACGCCGATGCCTGGTTCTTTCTTGGCAGGATTTTCGGCAACCGGAATAATACGCTGGCCGTTCAATATTACGATAATGCCTTGCGGGTAGATTCTACTTACCTGGAAGCTCAGGAATTTAAGGCAGTGTTTTACAAGAAACGAGGCGATTACGACAAAGCTTTTGCCATTTATCGCGACTTATTGCTTCGGGATCCAGACTATGCGAATGCCTATTTTGATATGGGCGTAATTTATTTGGAACTGGACTCCCTGTCAAAAGCCTATGATAATTTCAATATTGCCACAAAAGTGGATCCCATTTTTGTAAAGGCCTATTATTACCGTGGTGTGGCCTCCGAAAAAATGGGCAACAAAGAAGCTGCCTTGGCCGATTACAAACAGGCAAGCGGTATGGCCCCTGAATTTCAGGATGCCCAGGAAGCCAAAACCCGCCTGGAACGCTGATAGGAACGCTGATTGGAACGCGGATTTTTTTGGAACGCGGATGACGCGAATGACGCGGATTTTTATGCTGCCTTCGGCAGCCTTTTTAGGAGAATTTGAAATTTTTAGCCTCTGTTTATCACAAAATTGCCGCAGGCAATTTTCAAAATCCGCGTCACCCGCGTCATCCGCGTTCCAAAAAAAATCCGCGTCACCCGCGTCATCCGCGTTCCCAAAAAAAATCCGCGTCACCCGCGTCATCCACGTTCCCGAAAAAAAATCCGCGTCACCCGCGTCATCCGCGTTCCCCCAAAAAAAATCCGCGTTCCCACACACGTTCAATAATTTGTTTTATATTTGCGTTCACATAACACAAATTGGTGCAATACGACGAATTTGGTTTTATCCTGGATGAATGGGTGGAAGAATCCTCTCCAGCTGCTGAAGAGGCGCCTCCTTCGGAGCCTCACGTACCCATGCGTGTGCAATTCCCTGAGGCTGGCAGCAATTACTTAGGCGGTACTTCTGATGGCTGGGAGTATCGTACGGCCTTTGCCGGCTCCAAACTTGCCTATGCCTATGAAATGATCAGGCAGTTTTTAGTGGAAGAAGGCTACGGTGATGTTCCTTTACCTCAAACAGCTGCGGAACTGAAACTTTTCAAAAAATCCAGGTCGCCACAACTCCAACTCTTTGCTGAACGCGGGTACATCCACAACCCCGTTAAAATTCTTTTTCCCACTGATCCGGCGCAGCGAAATACCCTTATTCTTTGTGTATTCAATGAAAAAGAGCCCAATCATTTAATGCGTTTTCACGGGCTGGCGTAAATTTCTTTGTCGGTTTATGTAAATTTGTTTGGGAGTACATCCTTACCCTGATGCTGTTTTGCAGCTCCTTTACACTGTTTACTGAAAACTTTTTTGACAATGAAACTTTCCCTATTCCTCTCCTCCCTTTGGCTGTTTTTGGCCTCCCTTTTTGCACCAACAGAACCAACTACCTTCTTAACCGGACTGGTGACAGACGGAACCGAACCGCTCATTGGTGCAACCATCAAGGTGATGAAAGGTACCAGTTTCGTGCGGGGAACGGTGACTGATTACAACGGCGAGTACCGTATAAACCTCGAGCCTGGCACCTATGATCTGGAAATAAATTATACCGGATTCAGTACAGTAAAAATTACAGGCGTAAAAGTGCTTTCCGGGGTTACCACAAGGCAGGATATAACCATGAGCAATGCTTCTGTGCTGGAGGAGGTGGTCATTAAGGAACGTAAAGTTCCGCAGATAGAAAAAGATCAAACTTCCAGCGGGCAAACCCTTACCTCGGAGCAAATTAAAAACCTTCCCACCCGGAGTGTAGAAAAAATCAAAGAGACCACAGTAGGTGCCGAAGGTAAAAAATCGCGGGACAAACTGGAACGATCCGAAGGTCCTAAAGGGAAAGCCAAGGCTAAGGCCATGTCGCCAGCGCCAGTTGTAAAACCCGAAGTAGCTACCACGGTTGGCGCGGTTTCTACAGACGGAGGCGACGTGAACATTAAAGGTTCCCGTGGAGAAGTTGCGGATTACTATATTGATGGCATCAGGGTGAGAGGCGGTATCCCTCCTGTAGAAGACATTTCCTATGATGGTCTTTCTAGGCCGGTGGATGTCAAACTGGACATGACACTTACCACAGAAGAACCTGCCATGGCTGCCGGATTGATCCATCAGCCTGCTCCCCGCGCCGGATTGCTCACCGCAGGCGAATGGAACGACCTGCACAATTGGAACCACCACTGGCTGGATATCCTTGCCGATGGTGAAGCTGATTCCTATCAGTTGATGTATCAGTTTTATCCCAAACAACGCTACGCCATATTGGTGACCAAC
>JAEUUS010000073.1 GCA_016787545.1 Saprospiraceae bacterium | reverse complement strand
GCGTGCGCGATGCTTCCGGTGGTGAGGTAGAGCCCATCAAAATTGAAACCCGTGCTACCAACGATGTACAAAACAGCTGGATGCGTTCAGAGGCCAAATTCTGGATCCCTCAGGGTGGAAAAGTAACCATCAAAACCTTTGGCTACAAACCCATGCTGGTGGATGAGGTCATGTTGTGGCCCAAGGGGATGTCGCCGGTGGTGTATGATGGGGGAGAGGAGTTTATGTTTGAGGGAGTGCGGGTGAGGAAGTAGGGTCAAACAAAAAAGGCCCTCATTGCTGAGAGCCTTTTGCGGACCGGACGGGACTCGAACCCGCGACCTCCGCCGTGACAGGGCGGCATTCTAACCGACTGAACTACCGATCCAATATTTTTTAATTACTTTTTCAACTTTTGCGGACTGGCCGGGACTCGAACCCGTCCCGAGTACTCGGGACCGTGACAGGGCGGCATTCTAACCGACTGAACTACCGATCCAATGCTTTTCTTCAAAAGCGGGGCAAAGATAGATGCATTATTCTTGTTCAGACAAATTTTTTTGAAAAAATTTTCTTGAGAAACCCAAAAAAATCCCTGACACTAAATACTTCGCTCAAAACGTATCTTTGCCCGCCCTTTCTAAAACCGCAAACGAATACCATCGCTATGTCAATGACTTTCATGGATTTTGAAAAGCCGCTGGAGGCCCTCTACGAACAGCTCGAAAAGCTCAAGGAAGTAGGCGAAAAAGGCGAATTGGATGTGAGTCCCATGATTCACGAACTTGAGTCCAAAATCCAGCAAAAAGGCCAGGAGATATATGCCAACCTCACCGGCTGGCAAAAAGTACAGCTGTCCCGCCATCCGGAACGCCCCTATACCCTGTACTACGTAACCACCATGTGCAATAAATTCATCGAGCTGCACGGCGACCGCTATGCAGGCGATGACCACGCTATCGTGGGCGGCCTGGCCGATCTGGACGGCCAAACGGTGATGGTGATTGGACACCAAAAAGGGGTGAATACCAAGATGCGCCAATACCGCAACTTCGGTATGGCCAACCCGGAAGGCTACCGCAAGGCGCTGCGCCTCATGAAAATGGCCGAACGCTTCGGTTTTCCGGTGGTGACACTAATTGATACCCCCGGCGCTTATCCAGGCCTGGAAGCCGAACAACGCGGCCAGGCAGAAGCCATTGCCCGCAACCTGTTTGAAATGGCTCAGCTCAAAGTGCCCATTCTCTGCTACATCATCGGTGAAGGCGCTTCCGGCGGCGCACTCGGCATTGGCCTGGGCGATAAGGTGTTCATGCTGGAATACACCTGGTACTCCGTTATCTCTCCGGAATCCTGCTCATCTATCCTCTGGCACTCCTGGGATTTTAAAGAGCAAGCCGCCGAAGCCCTGAAACTCGACGCAGATAACATGCTTTCCTTCGGGCTCATTGACGGTATCGTGAAGGAACCGCTGGGTGGCGGCCATAATGCTCCCGAGCAAATGGCCGAAACCCTCAAGCAACACATCAAGGCTGAACTGGCCAAAGTAATGCCTATGGACCCGGAAGAACGAATTGTAGCCCGTATCGACAAGTACAGCAAAATGGGCCATTATCGGAGGCTTACGCCGGCAGAGATGAAGGGGTAAGAGGGATTTAGGTCATTTAGTGGTCATTTAGGTCATTTAGTGGTCATTTATTAGTCATTTAGGTCATTTGCTGGGCATTGGGAGTCATTTAAGACTATGCTTTTGAATGAGGCTATCTGTCAGCATCTTTCCAAGTCTTCCACAAATGACCACTAAATGACCTAAATGACCACTAAATGACCTAAATGACCACTAAATGACTAATAAATGCCCCCAAATCCCCCCTCAATGACCACAAAAAAAGCCGAGACGGACTTTCCCATCTCGGCTATGTACGAAATTACTAAACACGGATATCTTTAAAGGCCTTTGACAAAGTTTATCACGGCCTCTTCTGTCATTAATTGTGTGTTCATGGGGAAAATGGCATTTGTACCTACCTCCGTTTGCGCTTTCCCCAGATAAAACTGATCCCCTAATTTACTCACAGCCACCGTTTGAACCTGATAACCTACCGGCATTTTCGGGTAGCAAAAGAGGTTTTTGCCTAAATCAAATGTCATGGGCAAAACCACCTGCTGATTCTTGAATATCACATAGGTGAGGGTATTTTGTTCTCCGAATCCAGTGGGCATTTGGATACAAAAACTTGAAGTCTGATCTGGTATAAATCGGCCTGCAGCCGACCAGCCTAACTGACTCAACAACAATTCATATCCACTTTGTGTAGCTCCGTTGGCTGTAGGCCATTCCGCCTCATATACCTGCCTGGGACTGATATTCCATGGTTTCGTATCCTCGGTAGTCCGGTCAAACACCCAAAAATCAGCTGAAGTATTGGCTTTGGGTAAATTTACCTTTAGCGTACGGTTAGGAAGTAATTCCAGCGCCTGACCACTACAGTTGGCTTTCACCCGAATCATACCTGCAGTTTCAAATACCTTATTGCTGTCGCCAATGGTATGAAGGCCCCGAGCTATCATATCTCCTTTATCCAGTACTTCTGTGACTTCAATCTTCAAATCCGGACAAGTGCTGCAAGGCGTTGGAATGCCGCTGCCTTCCTTTGCAAATAACTGATCAGTATCTACCAGAAAAACCTGAACGCCACTTGCTGTCTCCAGCACTTTGTCGGTAGATAAGTTGCTCAGCGAAAAAGTGGATACCGTTGCTGAGGATGGTACCCTGTCTGACAACAATGCTCCCAGTTCCGTAGCAGTTGGCGCATAGGGTTGAAACGTATCAACATCCTTGCGGCAACCCAGTGCAGCCAGCAGCAATAACCCATATGACCAGCGTAAGCGAAACATATTTTCTCGTTTTATTGGCATTTTGTACTATCAAGATGATGCAGTCGTAAAATTCGCTGCCTAAGCCAATGTTAAAAAATCATGGTGGAACCTAATCGCAAGCCCAATATGCTATATCGCTGATCCACCGGATGGTTTTGAAGCGTTACTGGCCGAAGTACCTGACGGAACGAAGGCTCCACAAACAAGCGCCAGTGTGGCGACGCATGCCAATACCATTGTACCGTAGCGCCAGCACTCAGGCTGAGGCGGGTGCGGAAAACCTCTTCTGAAATCGTTTCCTTTTTGCCGCCAAAACGGGCAGGCTCCTGGGTTAGAGGATCCATGATTGCGCCTCGTTTCCAGAACAACACATTGGCAGAAATACCAGCATTGATATTGAAGCCGCTTCGGCCGCTGCGCATTTCCACGCCAACCATCAATGGAATATCCAGCATACCATAACGATTGTAGGTTTTCAGATAACTTTCACCGTAGGTAATGACTGTGTCCGTTCCTACAAATTGACCATTTACGTAAATGTTATTGATGGAAACAGTAACCGAAGTCGGGTCAATGTACTCAAACACTTCCGTGAATTGATCGTAATGCAATCCCGTGCGAAGCAGGAAATTCCTCCTGAACATCAGTGATGCCCTTATCCCGGCATTAAAAGCCAAGTCCTTATGCTCGGTAGCTAAGCGCTGTTTCAGATAAGGTTCGTCGTCCGTCCGGCTCGTAAGCGATCGCTGGGCAATGGACGGGCCCGCATACACATCTACCAACAGTGCGCTTGGGTGACGGTTGAAATCGTAACAAACCCTGGGCTGCACTTTTTTGCG
>JAEUUS010000063.1 GCA_016787545.1 Saprospiraceae bacterium | reverse complement strand
GCCCAAAACCTCATCATCAACGGTGGTTTCGAGCGCCAATCGCCCAAAAAAGCCGGTGTTTGGCAGGCTACACCCAAAACCTGTCAGTTTTCCGGCGGTTCGGATATTTTTAACACCAGCGCCGATGGCTGGATGACCTTTGAGGTGCAAACCCCGGATTTATTGCAATGGGATAGTACCGCCGGATGTCCGGGTTTTCCTAAACCTCGTAAAGGCAACAGGATGGCAGGTCTGATTATGTATCATCCGTTTCAGGACGGGCAGTTTGCGTTTGATTATCATGAACTGATTCAGGGGAGTCTGAGTAAACCACTGGAAAAAGGCAAAACGTATCGCTTTAGTTTTTGGGTGTATTCTACTGACTCCTTGGGGATTAAGCATCTAAACCAAGTGTATGGCAGAAGTTCTAAAGTCTCCTCTGTGTACTGCGGCAATTTTGGCGTTGCTTTTTCCGATGCCAGGATCACCGTTAAGGAAAACTTCATGGTGAGTCAGCTGGATTTTCCGGTTAAGCCACAAGTGAATTTGGCACAAATCATAGAAACCAATGGCCAATGGCGCAAGATTTCCATGGCCTTTACAGCTGATCGGAGCAATTACCGTTATTTCCTTTTTGGCAACTTTTTTTCAGATGCTGCTACCTTAATCAATATGACTGACGAAGCACGAATGGCGTTGGAAGAGCGGAATCAAAATCTGGAGTTCTGGCAGAAAAACAAACGAATTGCCTATTATCTGTTTGACGACTTTTCGCTGGTGGAAGACCCTAATGCGGCCATTGAACAGTCCATATTAGTTGATAAAAAGTACACCATGCCGGATGCGTTGTTGTTTGATGTTGGGAAATACGACCTGCGGCCAACCGCACAAGCCTCGTTACAAAAGTTGGTTGAGGTATTGAAGAAGTATCCCAACATGGTTTTTGAAATTGGCGGCCATACCGATGATGTAGGAGATGAAAAAAGCAACCAGATTTTGTCTGAACAACGGGCACAAACGGTTTTTCAGGCATTAATTTCCGGGGGAATAAAAGAAGGGCAATTAAAATGGAGGGGTTATGGAAAATCTCAACCCCTAAATGACAACCTGACAGACGATCAGCGTCAGAAGAACCGTAGAGTAGAGTGTAAGGTGTTAGATTAAGGCTTTTGTAAGTTTTTCTCCATTTGCTATTGTTTTTCACGCAGAACATGTACTTTTGCGTCCCTTTTTGGCCTTCTCATTTCAGGGGGCACAAAACAATTTCAGAATATCTGCTGTTTTAGGCAGGTTTTTGACAGGAAAAGCGGGCGTGGCGAAATTGGTAGACGTACCAGACTTAGGATCTGGCGCCGCGAGGCATGGGGGTTCGAGTCCCTCCGCCCGCACAACACAAAGGGATCTTATGAAATATTTTTTCATGGATCCGGTTTTGAGAGGAGGTAGACTCATAAGTAACCACAGAAGTCTAATGGAGTTTGTTTAACCACAGAGGCACAAAGAGCACAATGGATTTTTTCCACAACGTGTTCTTTGTGCCTCTTTCACATACCACTTTAGCCCATTTCATATCATGGTTGTCCGTAAAGACATAGACAATTGTAGCGCCATTCTGACCGTAACCATTTCGCGTGAGGTATTAAAACCAAAATTGGATGCGGAACTGAAAAAGGTTCGTCAGCGTATGCCTGTAAAAGGCTTCCGTCCTGGCCAGGTTCCGATGGATTATCTCAAGAAAATGTACGGCACTTCCATTTTCAGTGAAACCTTGAACGACCTGTTCAGCGAAGCATTGATTCAATACCTCCGTGATACCAATCTCAATGTATTGGGCCAACCATTGCCGGCTGAAGATCAGCAGATGAAATACTCCTTCAATATCAGCAATCCTGATCCGGAGTATGTGATTGAATACGAAGTTGGCTTTGTTCCAAAGTTTGACATACAGGGAGTTGATAAGAGCCACACCTATGAGCGTCTGACCGTGAGCAACCTCGATGAGCTGGCCGAAGAAGATCTGCAATACGCCCGCAAGCGCATGGGCAAACGCAGCAATCCTACAGATGGCATCGAAGACAACGATATCCTGCGTATTGCTGCCAAAGAACTGGAATCTGAAAAAGGCGCCGTGAAAGCAGACGGCTGGGCGGCTACCATGACTTTTTTCATGAAAAATATTCAGGATGAAGGTCTGAAAGCTGATTTGTTAAAACGCAAAACCGGCGATACCATCCGCTTTAATGCCCGTAAAGTGGAAAACCATGATAAAGAAGAGATGTATCGCAAGTATATCCTGACCTTGCCGGAGGATGATCAGCGTGAAGTTGGTGATTGGTTTGAAGGTGTGATCGAAGAAGTGAGTCGCACCGGCGATGCCGATCTGGACGAGGAGTTTTTCCAGGGATATTTCGGCGCTGGCGTTTCGAGCAAGGATGAAGCGATGGAAAAGCTGAAAGAGGGTATTTTGCAATTCTATGATGTTCGTTCCAACGCATTGTTATTCCGTTCCATGCAGGAGCGTTTACTGGAGTTGAATCGCTTGGAACTTCCGGAAAAATTCCTGAAGCGCTGGTTGGCAGTAACCAATCAGGGCAAACTCTCAGCTGCTCAGATTGACCAGGAGTTCCCGGCATTTGCCGACAACCTTAGGTGGTCGATCATTCGTGACGACCTGATGGCTGAATTTGGCATTGAGGTAACTGACGCCGACCTGAAAGCTGAATACGGCCGCCGTGTTCGTCAGTATTTCCAGGCTGATTTGCCTGATCACATCATTGTCAGCAGTGTTGAACGGTTGATGAAAGATGAAAAAGAGGTAGAAGGCACCCGCAGGGAGCTGGAATCTGACAAGTTATTGGATGCGGTTCGTGTTCAGGTGACCTTGAAAGATAAAGCAGTAACCTCAGAGGAGTTCCACAAGATTGTGGAAGAAGTAACCGCTAAAGCCAAAGCAGAGCAGGAACAAGGCGCTGGCATGGAAACTGTTCTGGCAGAAGAAGTGTAATTTCTCTGTCGGCCGGCAGTTGACGTTCATCGTTTCTGATGCAACGTTTGTCTTGCAATCCGGTTCCATTTTTTGAGAATGTAACCTTGTGTCGATTTCGTTGTTTCCTTTGTCATAGAAAATAAAGCAGGAAGGCAGGTTATTTAGCTCCGCCGGAACGCTTAAAAAGGTAAATACCATGTTTGACAAAAATGAATTTCAGAAGTATGCCACGAAGCATCTTGGCATGAGCAGCATGCACCTTGAAAAGTATATGGAGGCTACGGTGCCTGGTATCAAGGCATTTACACCCTATGTCATTGAGGAGCGCCAAATGAACGCTGCAGCGCTGGACGTATTCAGCCGTTTGATGATGGACCGGATTATTTTTATGGGTGTGCCGGTTACAGAATATGTATCCAACGTGATCCAGGCGCAGTTACTTTTCCTGGAAAGCACCGACCCCAAGCGCGACGTACAAATGTTTATTAACAGCCCGGGCGGTTCTGTGATTGATGGTTTGGGTATTTATGACACCATGCAATATGTTGCACCGGATGTGGCTACCATTTGTACAGGTTTGGCTGCTTCCATGGGTGCTGTATTGCTGGCAGCAGGCGCCAAGGGCAAACGCAGTGCGCTGTTCCACAGCCATGTCATGATTCACCAGCCAATGGGCGGCGCTCAGGGTCAGGTGTCGGATATTGAGATTTCGTACAAGCTCATTAAGAAAATGCAGAAATCCCTGTACGATATCCTGGCGCATCACACCGGTCAGCCGTATGAAAAAATTGAAGAAGATTGTGATCGCGACAACTGGATGAG
>JAEUUS010000060.1 GCA_016787545.1 Saprospiraceae bacterium | reverse complement strand
ATAATTTGATATGAAAGCCGTAGCAAATCAAGAAGAGCACCGCACCAAAGCCGCCATTGGCAGTTTATTATTCCACGCGGCCCTTTTGCTGGTGCTGATTTTTTATACGTTCAGCGCTTCCGAGCCCATCACCGAAACACCAGCCATTGTACTGGATTTCGGTGGCGGTGGCGGCGATAATGCCGCTGCCGGTGAACCGGATAAAGGGATGAACGACGACTACACGCCTCCCGGCGAGCAAGAATCGTCGCAGCCCAGCAATCCGGCCACCTCTGAACCTGAACCAGCCCCTACGCCTACCAAATCTCAGGCTACACCTCCTCCATCCACACCTACTACCAGTGATCCGGAAGTAGCTGCCATCCGGCAACAAAAAGAAAAGGAGCGTCAGCAAAGAGAAGAAACAGAACGTCAGGAACGCGCACGCCAGGATGAAATCAACCGTCAGCGCGCAGCAGATGAGGCTGCCCGCAAAGCCGAACAGGAACGTCGCGACAAAGTGAAAAACAATGCAGGCAGCGCCTTCGGCAAACCCGGCAGCAGCGGCCAGGGCGCAGGCGGTGGCGGCAAACCCGGCAATGGCGGCATCAATGGCGGCACCGGTGACAACCCCTTCGGTAAAAGTAATGGCACAGGCGGCGGTACCGGCGGCGGCGATGGCACTGGTAACGGCGCATCCATCGGCGGTGGACTGGGCGGAAGGGCCGTGGTAACCCGCGGACGTATTGTAGACAACTCCCAGAAAAGTGGCAAGGTGGTTATCGACGTATGTGTGGATTCAGATGGTAGAATCATCAGTGCAGAATATACGCAGCGTGGCTCTACGACCTCCGACACAGAGTTGAAAAATGCGGCCATCAAAGCTGCCAAAGGGTACAGGTTTGCCAGCTCCAACGTAGATAAGCAGTGCGGAACGATTTCGTTCACGTTCAAGTTAAATTGAGTGTGTGTTCGCCGCGAAGTACGCAAAGAGCGCGAAGGGGGTTTACCACTAAGGCACTAAAGGCACTAAGACGGGATAAAATTGCGTTCTTCGCGGTGATTTCCCAACCTTAGTGCCCTTAGTGCCTTAGTGGTAAAAAGGTCTTAATCTCCAGCCGAACACCAACTCAAACACCCCAACACTCCCACACTCAGGCACTAATCACCATGGACATTTATACCCGCAAATCGTACTGGAAATGGTATTTGGCCGCCGGAGGCACCTTGATTGTGATCCTCTCGCTGGCCTATACCCGGTATCTGGGCGAACAATTAGCAGAGCGGGAAAAACAACAGGTAGAGCAGTACCTGGAAGCACAGCGCACCTTAGCCAGCTCCGGCGGCGATCCCTACCAATCTTATTACTGCGACATTAGTTTTCAGCTCAAAGTAGTGCAAAGCAACACCACCGTGCCCATTTTGCTCTTGAATGAACGGGGTGGTATTGATGGCTATACCAATGTGGGCGAGGATGAAAACGACAGTATTTCCACAGAAGCCCTGCAAAAGGTGTATCAACGGTTGTTGGCAGAAAACGCAGACACCATACATGTACCGGTGGGGGACGACCTTCAAATTGTGATGTATGGCAAATCCTGGTTGTTAAAACTGCTCGAATGGTATCCTTTTATTCAGCTGTTTCTTATCGCCGTCTTCATCGGGTTTGGGTATGCCGGGTTCAGTGCATCGCGGAGGGTAGAACAAAACAAGGTGTGGTTGGGCATGGCCAAAGAAACCGCACACCAGTTGGGGACACCCATAACGGCTATTTTGGGTTGGATTGAAACCCTGAAGGCCGTTAATGAAGACCGGCCGGATAACCAGGAAATGCTCCTGGAATTGCGCAACGATGTTACCCGCCTCGAATTGGTAGCAGATCGTTTCTCCAAAATTGGCGCTACGCCGGAGCTGACCCCAGTAAATTTATATGAACAGCTGGAGGCTTGTCGTGTTTATATGCAACGAAGAGCCCCCAGAAAAACCACCTTCCATTTCCCGGATCCGGAAACAGAAACACCGTTAAAAGTATTTTTGAATCCTCCGTTATTCGATTGGGTGATTGAAAACCTCTTGCGCAATGCCATTGACGCCATGGAGAATGGAGAGGGCTCTATCACAGCACTGGTATATCAGGAAAAACACTGGGCCTGCATTGATGTAACCGACACCGGAAAAGGCATTCCTTCCAGCAAGCACAATACCGTGTTTAAGCCTGGCTACAGCACCAAAACCCGCGGTTGGGGTCTGGGACTTTCCTTAGCCCGACGCATCATGGTAGAGTATCACCAGGGCAAGATTTTTGTCAAACGCTCTGAACCCGG
>JAEUUS010000054.1 GCA_016787545.1 Saprospiraceae bacterium | reverse complement strand
GCCATTCAGGAGCAACAATCAGAAATTGATGCCCTGAAAAAGGAAAACGAAGCCCTAAAAGCAAAATTCCAATCTCTGGAAGCTCGTCTTCAACAATTGGAGAAAAAATAGTAGACACGGTAGGTTAGATACATGAAGAAGGGCCTCCGGAATAGTTCCGGGGGCTTTTTTTGTTCCATTCAGGCTATTGTCCACTCCGTAAATCAACCTTAATTCCATTTTTTTCAGGTTGCTCGAACGTACGAAGCCTGATTTTAATGGACTCCAATTCTTCCGGACTCAGACATTGGGGAGGCTGACTCAATATTGCTGCCAATTCTTCTCTGATTTTAACTGCTGGTTGCCAATATTGACTATTCCGATCCAGTATATCCTCCATAATAAGTTGCTTTATTGACCGTAATACATTGTCTGCCAAAGGCATAGACTCCTGCCCTGTATCTATTTGTTGCAAGATGGACAGATGTCGCTCCAAACCAAGTTGACTGGCAAAACGCTGATCATCCAGTTGAAAAACCCAAACAGGAAAGAAGGACTCAATGCTGTCAGCAGGAAAAATAGAGATTAACAGATCCGCACAGGCGTCATCCTGAATGCCTGTTGTTTGATGCGCTTTTTTCAACCATAACCGATAATCCGCAAAAAGATACGGTTGTCCGGCATAGGCCGCCTCCTGATACAGAAACCCTGGAAGTAATTCCGCCATCCAACGATTATTTAAAGATGGGCCGGAATTGGGAAGCTTTTGAAACAGCTGCATCAAAGTATCCCGCAAATGCAAGCCGGTTTGGTAAGCGGCATACCAGTCTTCTTGTGTTTTAATTTGTTCAAATTGTGCCACATATTTGGCCCTTCTTTCGCGCAAAAGGGCGCCCCAATACGTATCCATACGTTTTTCGAGGAGCCAATCGGACTGGTCTGGAATGGGTTTTACCTCCCAGGCAAGCACCCAACCGATTTTATCCTCCTCTGTACGTATTTTAAGCCAGGGCGACTGGATGGTTTCCTTTCCCATCAGGATAACTGATTCGGTGGTGGCAGTAGTGTTCAAATCAATGAGCTGATCCCCTTTTCTAAGCGTATGTACTTCCGGACTTCCTTCTATTGGCGATTGGCGGAGGACAACGTTGTCTTTTCGAACAATTAAGCCATTTTCAACCGCATTTTTACAGGACCACAAGGCTAATAAAGAGCACGTCAGGAAAATTTTATTCATTAAATGGGTCATTACAACTAAGTTTACGCACAAATTTACGGCAGCCAATTAGCATGATGATTTTTCGTTTTTTACTTCTATCAGTTGTGGCCTGGTTCATACCGCAGGCAATGTCGGGCCAAATAACTGATAATTTCTCTGATGGCAATTTTGATCAAAACCCGAGCTGGTTAGGGGATATATCTCACTTTAAGATAAGTAATGCCGGAGAATTACAGTTAAACGCTACAGCTGCAGGTCAGTCTTCCCTTTTAGTTGCAGGAAATTTACCTGACAGCACCATTTGGGAGTTTGATGTTCGTTTAAGTTTTGACCCGTCCAACCAAAACCTGGTTCGTATTTTTTTGCAGGCAGACCAACCCGACCTGAGCCTTACCAATGGCTATTACCTGGAAATGGGAGAAACAGGGAGTGCGGATGCTGTACGGTTTTATCGAATGGACGCAGGAGTTAAAACACAAATAGCCAGTGGCATTCCAGGCTTAGCTGCCAGCTCTCCAAATCTACATTTTTACATAAAACGAACTAAAACTGGCGACTGGACCGTGGATGCAGGTGTTGTGGGTAATTCGCTTCAAACCCAGTTTACCTTGACAGAAACTACCTGGCCTGGAGGCCCCAGCCAGTATTTTGGTTGGCAATGCCTTTATACCATTAGCAATGCCAGCAAATTTTACTTAGATAACATAGATATACGACCGGACATGCCAGATGTTCAGGCGCCGATTCTGGTTGAGGCAAGCACCAGCCTTGCGAACCAGGTTACCGTCACCTTTAATGAAGCTTTAGAAAGTGTTTCAGCTGAAAATGTATTGCATTACACCATAAATAACGGTATAGGGAACCCTACAACAGCCCTCCTCCAGGCTGATCAAAAAACGGTGATACTAACCCTTTCCACCGCATTAAATACAGGAAATTACACATTGCAAACCAATGCAATAGAAGACATAGCTGGCAATGAGAGCAGTCTGCAAAGCACCTCATTCTCCTTTGTTAAAGTAGAGACCGCTGCAGCCTTCAACATCATCATCAGTGAAATCATGCCCGATCCAAGTCCGGGCGTAGGGCTTCCTGAAGTTGAATGGCTTGAAATTTATAACCGCTCTTCTAAAATCATTGATCTGGGCACCTTGCGGTTTTCAGATGCTACCAGTAGTCCGATCCCCTTGCCAACACACCTTTTGTATCCTGGCACCTTTTTGGCCCTGACTTCCCTGGCCAATCAAACCACCTTACAGTCAGCTACCAGTGGCGTTGTACTTGGACTGAACATCAGTTCGAGTGTTCTGAACAATGACAGTGATGTGATTACCATTAGCAGCGCATCAGGAGATATCATAGACAAGGTGAATTATTCCATATTTTGGCACAGCGACCCAGGAAAAGAAGATGGAGGTTTTTCTTTGGAACGGATTAACCTTGGGTTGCCTTGTTTGGGTGCTGAAAACTGGCAATCCAGCCCGGCCACCATTGGCGGAACCCCGGGCGCCGCTAATGCAGCCAATGCTTCCGAACCCGACACCTTGCAGCCGCGAGTGTTTAAAGTATTCCCGGAATCTGCCAACACCCTTTTAGTGCAGTTTTCGGAAGGCATGGACCTCCAAAGCGCCACTGATGCTGCAGCATATCAACTAACCCCCCCTTTGGCAGTTGCCTCTGCGGTGTTATTGCCGGATGATCGCTCAACGGTTCGATTAGAGCTTGCAGCAAACCTGCAAACTTCCACTTTATACCTGCTTACCGTTGATAATTCCGTAATCGATTGCAGTGGGAATCCAATATTGTGGGTAGACTCGCTCTTTTTCGGATTAGCAGAAAAGCCGGAACCGCAGGACATCATTATCAATGAGATCCTGTTCAACCCGGCAACTGGCGGCGCCAGATATCTGGAATGTTACAACCGCAGTCAAAAGATTTTCGACTGGTCGGATTTTTTCCTCGCCAGCAATTCCGACAGCAGCACCAGCGTGGTGCAGATTTTCCACGAGCGGCTGTTTCTGCCAGGAGAATATCATGTATTCAGCAATGATGCCGCATATATCCGGGACCACTATGCCAATATTGTCAAAAAAAACGTAATGCAAAATGCCTTACCTTCCTTGGACGACAGGACAGACAGTATCAAGGTGTATTGGGCAGGGAATGGTCAAACAGTGGTTGTTGATTCCTTTTTTTATTATCGGGGACTTCATAACGCCTTGTTGAGCACATCAGAACAAGAAGGCGTTGCACTGGAGCGATTGCGCATAACCGGCCCGACTCAGGATCCCTCCAACTGGAGTTCAGCCTCTCCTTTGATTACAGGCGCCTATGGAACACCGACCCTGCCAAATTCTCAAGCCTTAACTGAAATACCACCTGATTCAGATCTAATCAGCGTTCCATTAGGTCGTTTTTCTCCGGATGGCGATGGGCGGGAGGATTTTCTGGAGATCTATTATCACTTGCCAATGGAAGGATATGCAGCCGGATTGAAAGTATTTGATTCTGATGGCAACCTGGTCAAAACACTCGTGAAGCATAACCTTATTGGCTCCACGGGCGCAGTACGATGGGATGGCGACTCCGACAACGGTACTAAAACCCGACCAGGAATCCACATCCTTTACATGGAACTATTTGGTCCGGATGGAACCGTCAAACGGATAAAAAAAACGGTGGCTTTGGTTCGCTTGAACGAATAACCTGTGTGCGCTCAAGCCTTTATTAGCAAGAAATAGAAAATAGTGGCTAAGGTTAATACACAAATGAAGCCCTGCATCCAGGCAACCCATTGATTGGAGGCTTGGTTCTTAGCCTTGACAAGAGGGATAGTCTGCAACGTTGGACATACGGCCCGAACAGCTGCCGGGATCAATACCTGTGCTTCAGCTATTTCCCGGGGTAATAACACTTTGAGTTCAGCCCGAGATTTGCTGGCATAGGTGGCCTTCAAAACCTGGCTCAAATGCTGCAACACAGCGGGTAATAAAGCCTTTATGGTTACAGGTTTTACGGTTGAAAAGGCTGCTAATGCCTGAGTTAATACCTCTCTATCTGGTAAAACTTGTTCCAATTGGGCTGTGGATACCGGGGAGCTCAGGTCATATGACGGATTATCCTTAGCATACTTTTGATACCACAATACCAGCACAAGCGGCGCCAGCCCTCGAATGGCCCACAGTATAGCCCGATCCGTTTCCTGGAATTGTTTTGCCCACGCATGGATTTGTTCCGGTGGGAAATGGTGGTTGAAGCGTAACATTGCAGTTAGTTTAGAGGTAAGGACATATTATGGCTGTCTAACCACCAAAGGTCGAAAAATATACACAAAGCATTCAAAATGCAGCAGCTCCATTTAGCATTTTTTATAATGTCCGGTATCCTGTTCGGGTTGAGATGCAACGAATCTGTTGCTGTATCAGAAGCCCGGAAATCGTTCAGGTATAACCAGCACAACCCAATTACTTCTTTGGACCCGGCATTTGCAAGAACGCAAAATAACATTTGGGCAATAGACTGCTTATTCAATGGCCTGGTTCAGTTAGACCAACAATTACTTGTTCAGCCTTGTATTGCAAAACATTGGACTATTTCTTCAGATGGGCTAACCTATCGTTTCCACTTAAGGACGGACGTATATTTCCATCCTGATCCCAGTTTCAAACCGGATGGCCAGGGAAGGCGATTAGTTGCTTCAGATGTAGTGTATAGTTTTGAGCGTCTCATGGATGAACAATGGCCAAAGCCAGGCTCCTGGATATTCAAGGGTCGAGTAGCCAAAGATTCTGCCTTTATCGCCGAGAATGATTCCGTCTTTGTGCTGAGGCTTTCCCAACCATTCCAGCCTATGCTTCAAATCCTGACTATGCAATATGCCAGTATAGTCCCAGAAGAAGCCTGCACGTACTGGGGACGGGAATTTCGAAGGCATCCTGTGGGAACAGGGCCATTCCGGTTTAAAATCTGGGCTGAAAATCAGGCCCTTGTGGTGCTTAAAAACGACCGGTACTTCGAAAAGGATTCCAGCGGCCGCGCCCTACCCTATTTAGATGCTGTGCACGTTTCGTTTATTACCGATCGAAAAACTGCCTTTTTAGCTTTTAAGCAAGGAAAACTTGATTATTTTTTCGGATTGGAAAGCGCCTATATCCATGAGTTATTGCGTGCTGACGGGCAAATTCAACCCGAATTAGCCGATGAAATCCAATTTACCAAAAACCCATACCTGAATTCCGAATATTTGGGCATCCGGATGGCAGATCACGACCAACGGGGTCAATCATTGGTACCATTGCAAATAAAAAAAATACGGCAGGCCTTAAATTATGGCATTGATCGGGGGCAAATGTTGCGCACTTTGCGCAACCAGGTGGGACGGCCTGCTACTGCCGGATTTGTTCCTAAGGGGTTACCTTCCTTTTCAGATGAACTGGTAAAGGGCTATGATTATCAACCAGGCAAGGCAATGGAATTATTGGCAGAAGCGGGATACCCGAAAGGAAAAGACCTTGCCCCCATTACCCTGCTGTGCAACAATGAATACCTTGATATCTGCACTTTTTTAACACGTCAATGGGAGGATATCGGGATAAAAGTTACCATTGAATTGCAAGAGACAGCCCTTTTGCGTGAGCGCATGCGAAACGGCCAGGCCCCCTTTTTCAGGGCTTCCTGGATAGCTGACTACCCTGATGCCGAGAGTTTTTTAACCTGTTTTTACAGTAAAAACCCTACGCCACCCAACTACACGCATTTTTCACATCCGGAATTTGACCGTCTGTATGAAGCATCCCTTCAGGAAACGGATCAGGCAGTACGGTTTTCATTATACCGGCAAATGGATCAGATTCTGGTTGAGGAAGCGCCCGTTGTATTTCTATTTTACGATGAAACTGCACAATTCTATCGGAAGAATGTGCACGGAATTCCGGCAAATGCGATCAATCTTTTATCCTTGAAAAAGGTTCGAAAAGCGGATTAATCATTTCCATTCATCCATGCGCATGCACCACTCCTCCCCTATTGCGCGGCATTTATCTAATATAAAAGAACTTGAGCGATAGTCTCTTTGTCTTTGTAACCTGAAAAGAGGCTGGTAAACAAAAACAACCCATTGGCTGAGTAGTCAATGGTTTCCTCCCAATGCCAAACATTTAATTACAGCAGTATGAATCAGTTTGTAAAATTTCTTTTCGCCTCTTGCCTAGGAACGGCTCTTGCCCTTGGTCTGCTATTCGTCATCGGCATCAGCTGGGTCGTAGGCATGGCTGAGTCGGCCAATGAGCAACAGAAAGTTCATGTCGGAAGAAATTCCGTGTTAGAGCTTGATTTTAAAATGCCTATTCCGGAGAAAACCAATAATCTTCCCATGGACCCATTTGATCTGGATCAGGAAGATGTGCTTGGGCTTTCTGATATGGTAGCAGCCATTAAACAGGCCAAGGAAGATCCGGACATCAAAGGAATTTACTTGAATTCATCTATTGTGATGTTGGGCAAAGCCACCTCAGCTACCCTTCGAAACGCTTTGGAGGATTTCAAATCCTCAGGTAAATTTGTTGTTTCTTATGCGCACTATTATACCCAGGGCGCCTATTACCTGGCTTCTGTGGCAGATAGCGTTTGGATGAGTCCACAAGGTGTGGTCGATTTTCGGGGATATTCCAGCACAATAACCTACTACAAAGGCTTGTTAGACAAGCTTGATGTGCAGATGCGTATTTTTTATTGTGGCAAATACAAAAGTGCCACAGAGCCTTTCCGCGCGGATCGTATGAGCGATGAAAACAGGCTGCAAATCCGGGAATACCTTACCCCATTGTACAACATTTTCATCCGTGATATAGCTCGTAGCAGAAATATTCCCGAAGCTGAGTTAAGGCAAATAGCCGAACGATTTGATGGTTTTGATGCTGCAAAAGCAGTTCAATCCCGATTAGTTGATCGTTTTGCTTTTGAAGACGAGGTGTTTTCCATGATCAAACAAAAAATCGGATTGGAGGAGAAGGAAAAATTGAATCGGGTTGGTGTGGAAGACTATTTCAAATCCAAGGGTAAAAAGTCCAATTTTTCCATCAAAGACAAAATAGCCGTGGTGTACGCTGAAGGAGAAATCCATGACGGCAATATTGGAGAACCAGGCACCATTCTGGACGGAAAATATGTCAAAATGCTGCGAAAAATTCGCAAAGACCCACAAATCAAGGCAATTGTGTTGCGGGTAAACTCGCCAGGCGGCAGTTCACTTGCGAGTGAAAACATCCTCCGCGAGCTGGATTTGTGCAAAAAAGCTGGCAAACCCGTAGTGGTAAGCATGGGTGATGTAGCTGCCTCTGGTGGTTATTATATCGCTTGTCATGCCGACAGTATTTTTGCGGAGCCTGCCACCATTACCGGGTCCATTGGCGTATTTGGTATGATCCCAATTCTGGAAAAAACCATGCGTAACAAATTAGGGATAACCTTTGATACGGTTAAAACCCAAAAATACTCGGCTTTTGGAAGTACCGTATATGACTTTTCACCGGAAGAAAGCCAGATTATTCAAAGCAGAGTTGACTGGATTTATCAGGATTTCCTGAAAAAAGTGGCTGAGGGTCGCAAACGCAGCCCCGAACAAATCCATGAAATTGCACAAGGACGCGTTTGGTCGGCGGATAAAGCCAAAGAAATTGGTCTGGTAGATGATTTGGGCGGCCTGGATCGGGCTCTGGCTGCTGCGGCCAAACTGGCAAATCTGGAAAAATACCGGACTACCGAATATCCGCAAACCAAATCCGGACTGGAACAATTTATTGAGCAGCTAACCAAGAAAAAAGAGCGCGACGACAGTGTGCGCGCCTGGGCACTTAAGCAGGAACTGGGCGAGTTTTACCCTTTGTATAAAACGGTGAAAGGAATACGCCAAAACAATGGAATATTGTTCCGAATGCCCTACGATCTCAGTATCAATTAATGAGAAGGCTGTTTTTACCGCAGAGGCGGAGAGACGCAGCGTTTTTTAGTGACGGGGTGACTGGCAGTCACCCCGTCACTAAAAAACTCTGCGTCTCTCCGCCTCTGCGGTAAAAACTACTTTTGGGACAGCCTCTTTGCGCCTTCGCACCTTTGTGTCTTAGCGCCTTTGCGCCATAGTGTTCAGCTGGTTATTCTTTGTACCTTACATACCCCATTGTGTCTTTCAAATTAAAGTATCTGGAAGGCAATTGGTCAAATGGGTAATTTTTAAACGAGCCAAGAAATAAAGTTGGTCTTGACATCAGGGAATCATACCTGGCCGGCTGATCTGTAATGATGAGACATCTGGCACTATCAGGATGTTTTAATGCAGATAGCATCAACCATTCATATGGACTTCCCCACGACATTTTCAGCAAATCCATTGGGACTTGATCTTCGGTGAGCAGCATTTTTTTTGCGGGGAGTTTCGCTGTTTCGTTCAACATCTGTTGTTCCCAGCGAACCCGCAAATTCCAATCAGCACCAGCGTCAATTATTCGATAAAAACTAAGTCCAAACACCAGGGCAAGCAGCCATTCACCGCGATTTCCTTTCCAATATTCCGCCTGTAACACTTCGAACAGGAGTGGAACAGCAGCAAATACTGCCAGCGGCAGATACAGGTTCTCCATGTAAAACTGCTTACCAATCGAATCATGAAAGGGAACATTCACTAACAAAACGAATCCCATTGGCCAAAGGGTCATCAACATTGCCCTAACCAAGTTCCTTTGCCAGATCGTCCAAAGGATACTCCCGAAAAGGACTATCCATCCCAACCAATAATCCCGGAGTGACCAATCGAGAAACTGGTGATTACTTTCAATATCCAGCCAATTTGGCCATAGTTTGCCAAATGCCTCCTGTTTTTTTAAAGCTGCGGCATCATACCAGTCTAACTTCAATACCTTATATTTCAATAAGGCCAAGGCTATAAAAACGCCTATCGAGATCAGATGCATCCATTTCCAGTTACGCGCTTTTCCCTGTTCCAATAAAAAAAACAATCCGATAAATACATTGGCATAAAGTACCATTGGATGAAAATAAAAAGCTGTCCAAAGGGCAAGCAACCAAATCAGCCATTCCCACCAACGAAACTGTGCTATTCCTCCTTTATGATGCATCCATGCGTATATGCCACACAGAAAAACCAATCCTTGTGGCATTTCTGACAACCAGAAAAACGTATGTGTGGTCATCAGGGTTGCGCAGAGTAAAATGACCAGCGACCAGCGCCATTGGCCCCATTTCCAGGCCAACACAGACAACAGGATCGGCCAGGCGACATGTCCAATCGAATAAGCGCACAGGACTCCTTTTAAAGGGAACCCCAACCATTGAGCTGCCCAAGCCCAAATCTGAGTTACAGCAGCGCCAAATCGGCCGCTTTGAATTTCAAGATGTCCGCTTTTCAGGATAAGAAAAGTTTGGAACGCCATATCCAGATTGGTCATTCGTTCCAAATAGAACCAAATACCCAGGCCCAACAGTACTGTTGATACCAGTAGAACCAACCAAAGAGTAGCCCGGGATGGATTTTTCATGTTCAGAACATGTCAAATTTCTGATAACTACATTCCAACGCTCCGTTAAAGAGCGTTATCCGCTGAGCAGCGCGCAACCCGATATGTTTCATCGCTTCTCGATTGGATGAAATAATCCAGGCACTCCAGCCGGGCCAGCGTTTTTTCAATATATCGCCAATGCTCTTGTAAAAAGCTGCCGTATCTTCCACTTTTAGTCGTTCATCATAGGGTGGATTCATGATCAGCGTTCCGGGAACTTCTGGAGCTTCCAGTTTGTCAAACGACATTTTTTCCACGGTAACACTTTTCTCCAGTTCGGCCGACATAAGATTCAGAGCAGTAGCATTACGGGCGCGGGATTCCTTATCCGATGCCAAAATTGGAAACTCAAAAGGCTGTACCCGGGCATCTGCGGCAGATTTTACCGATT
>JAEUUS010000032.1 GCA_016787545.1 Saprospiraceae bacterium | reverse complement strand
GTGGTAAATCCGGCAGGGAATGCACTACCGGGCTCCGGAATGGAGTAAACTGTTGGATCAGGATCACAATTATCGGTAGCCGTAGGTTGGGTCCAGGATACCGGGATGAAGCATACGCCAGCATTCAATTCGATATTGTCCGGACAACCAGAGAACACTGGTGGCACCTGATCTACAACCGTCACATTAAAGGTGCAGGTTGCTGTATTGCCCCATTCATCCACAGCTGTGTATTGCACCAGGGTGGTGGTTTCCTGGAAAGTAGATCCAGGTTCAATGTTGACAAAAACCGTGTCCAGTTCGCAGTTATCAAATGCCCCTGGAGGTGTCCAGCTTACCTCTGCAGTACAAACAACTGTATTCACGGTGATGTCTGTCGGACAGTTGGTCAGTACCGGTACGATATCTTCTCTAACAGTTACCACAAAACTGCATTGACTGCTGTTTCCGGAACTGTCCACCGCTGTGTACACAACCTGGTGGATACCTGTTGGAAGAATCGCGCCGTTAACAATAGTTGGGGTTGGGGTAATAGCGTATTGATCGCAAGGATCGGTTACACTTGGCGCAGTCCAGTTTACCTGTGCTTGGCAACTCGTTGGTGCAGTTGTCACCGTAAGATCTGCCGGGCAATTCAATAATACCGGAGGAGTGGTATCACGCACCACTACTTCGAATGTACATGTTGAGCTGTTTCCGGTTGGATCGCTCACCTGCATGGTAACCAAGGTGGTACCTATGCCGAATGATTGTCCGGAAGTTGCTGTAGAAGTCACACTCAAGGTAGCTCCACAGTTATCTGCAGTCAATGGATCGTTGAAATCTACTACTGCGGAACAGGTGGCGCCATTGGCATCTACATCAATATTATCCGGGCAGGTAATAGCCGGAGCTACGGTATCCTGCACTTCCAGAAGCTGAACTGCGATCGCAACGTTATTGCACTCGTCAGTAGCTGTCCATTTGCGCTCTACAGTGTAGCTGTCGGGGCTGTTGCTGCTCATAACTGTTTCTCCAACGAAGGTAATTACCGGGTTGGTGGTACAATTATCGGTAGCCACCGGGTTGCCCGGGAATGGTATATCATTACAGTTTACCGTTGTATCAGCCGGAACAAACGTAAATACTGGTTTGGTCAGGTCTTCTACTTTGATGGTTTGGAAAGCAGTTTTCGTGTTTCCACAATCATCAGTAGCAAGCCAGGTACGTTTGAGGGTGTAATTATTGGGGCAGTTGCCATCTGTACGTTCTTCGCCGGAATAACTGATATCGACATCAGCGTCACAGTTATCTGCAGCAGTTGGTGTGCCTGCCGCAGGAACGGCCTCACAGCTCACTGTTATATTTGCCGGAACCGTGAGGAATTGGGGCGGCGTAATATCCTGTACTGTAATGGTTTGTGTTGTAGTGGAGGTATTACCACAATTATCGGTAGCAGTCCATTCCCGTTTCAGGATGTAGCTGTGCGTGCAGTTGCCGTTAATTTTGGTCTGCCCTGAGTATGCAATGCTCACAAACTGATCGCAATTGTCTACTGCGGTAGGGAATTCAACGGGTGGGATGGTTTCACAATTCACCGTTACATCTGCAGGCACCATGGTATAATTTGGCGGCGTAACATCCTGAACGGTAATAATTTGTGTAGCAATACTGGAGTTCCCACAACTATCCACGGCTGTCCAGCTGCGCGAAAGGGTATACGAATCCGGACAAGCGCCATCTGTACGTACCGCACCGTTATAGGTAATGCTTACCAAAGCTGCACAATTGTCGGTGGCCATTGGCGTCTCCACAGCAGGAATGGCTTCGCAGGAAACGGTGGTTGGTGATGGTACGAAAGTAAATACTGGTGCCGTCAGGTCCTCTACAGTAATGACTTGTGATGCCGTAGCGGTATTACCACAATCATCGGTAATGGTCCAGTGACGTGTCAGGGTATAGCTATTCGGGCAAAGGCCGTTTACACGGGTAGCACCGTCGTAAGTGATAGAAAGGTCTGTATCACAATTATCCGTTGCTGTTGGTGTTCCAACGGCTGGAATGGCATCACAGCTAACCGTCACCGCAGCCGGAACGGAAGTCACTACCGGGCTGGTAATATCTTGAACAGTAATCAGCTGGGTAGTAATCGTAAAATTACTGCAGGCATCCTGTGCTACCCAGGTGCGCAACAAAGTATAGTTGCCGGAGCAGTTACCATTCGTCTTTCCTTCTCCGAGATAAATAATGTTTACATTCGGATCGCAATTGTCTGTTGCCGTAGGTGTGCCAACAGCTGGGATCGCGTCACAATTTACCGTAACAGGAACGGGAACAAACGTAAATACCGGTGCAGTAATATCCCGAACGGTTAACACCTGGGTTGCTTCTGCAATATTGCCGCAGTTATCTTCCGCCACCCAACTTCTCGTCAATGTATAGTTGTACGGACAGTTGCCGTCCGTGCGTTGTTCTCCGAGATATGTAATGCTTACACTGATGTCACAATTATCAGTAGCCCTTGGGAAGTCAAGCGGTGGAATATCGCTGCATTCCACAGTAGCATCTGCCGGAACGAAAATAAATACCGGAGGAGTAATGTCCTGTACCGTAATGATCTGTGTAGCTATGCTGGTGTTGCCACAGCTGTCGGCAGCCGTCCAGGAACGTTCAAGTGTATAGGAATCTAAGCAGGCGCCATCGGTACGCACGGCTCCATTGTAGGTAATGGTTACTGCAGCCGCACAATTATCAGTTGCTTCGGGTGTGTCTACCGGAGGAATGGATTCACAACTTACCGTTACAGGCGCCGGAACAGAGGTAAATACCGGCGCTGTTTGGTCTACAACCGTAATCGTTTGCATGGCGGTGCTGGTATTGCCACAATCATCGGCAATGGTCCAGTTGCGTTGCAGGGTATAGCTGTTTGGACAAGCGCCATTAATACGGTTAGCGCCGGTGTAAGTAATGGTTAAAGATGCATCGCAGTTGTCGGTTGCGGCCGGAGTCCCTACCGGTGGGATTCCAGAACAACTTACAGTAGTATCTGCAGGCACAAAGGTTACAACTGGCGATGTGATATCCTGCACGGTTATTGTTTGAGACGCTGTAGTGGTATTGCCACATTCGTCGGTAGCCTGCCAGGTACGGATAATTTCATAGTTGCTCAAGCAGGAGCCGCCACCGGAACCAGGTATGTTTTCTCCCAAGTAGGTAATCGTTACTGAAGGCGTACAATTATCCGAAGCGGTTGGAGTTCCTACCGCCGGCAAGGCTTCACAACTTGCTGTAACATTCACCGGAACAAAGGTAAATACCGGCGCCGTCAGGTCCTGTACCGTAATCAACTGGGTAGCAGTAGTGGTATTGCCACAATTATCGGCTGCAGTCCAGGTCCGTGTAAGGGTATAATTATTGGCGCAGTTGCCGTTGGTGCGGGTTTCACCATTATAAGTAATGGTAACCGTTGCATCACAATTATCAGTTGCAGTTGGAGCGCCTGCTGCCGGAATAGATTCGCAAGTAACCGTAACTGCTACTGGTACAAAGGTGAACACCGGCGCTTCCAGATCCTGTACGGTAATTACCTGCTCCGCTGTGCTGGTGTTTCCGCATCGGTCTGTGGCTCTCCAACGACGCAATAAGGTGTAGGTGTCAGCACATGGCCCATCTACCCGTGTTTCGCCGATATACGCTACAACAACCGTAGGATCACAGTTGTCTGTAGCTGTAGCGCTGCCCAATGCAGGGATGGCCGTGCAGGTAACCGTTACATTAGCAGGTACGCTTGTGAAGGTTGGATTTTCCAAATCCTGTACGGTAATTACCTGTGTGGTGGTTTTGGTGTTGCCACAATTATCACTTGCCGTCCAGGTGCGGGTTAGCGTGTACGTGTACGGACAAACGCCTCCAACACGGGTTTCTCCGTCGAAAGTAACCGTTACATCCGTATCACAATTATCATTTGCTGTGGGTGTTCCAGGTGCGGGTACCGCATCGCAGGAAACCGTTACATTAGCAGGTACGGTGAGAAAGTTTGGCGCAACAAGATCTTGTACCGTAATCAATTGGGTAGCCGTAGCGGTATTACCACAATCGTCGGTGGCACTCCAGGTGCGGGTTAGCGTGTAGGAATCCGCACAAGCGCCATTGGTACGGGTTTCGCCCATATAAGCAATGGTAACAGAGGCATCACAATTATCGTTGGCAGCGGCAGAACCCACCGCTGGAATAGACTCACAGGTAACCGTCACATTGGCCGGAACAGCAGTGAAGGTAGGTTTGGTAACGTCTACAACCGTGATAATTTGTTGTGCTGTAGTGGAGTTTCCACAATTGTCTTCGGCGCGCCAGCTTCTGCTGAGGGTGTAAGCATTGGGGCATGAACCATCTGTGCGCTGCTCACCCAGATAGGTAATCGTTACCGCCGCATCACAATTATCCGTAGCGGTAGCAGATCCGGCAATCGGAACGGCATCGCAGTTTACAGTGACATTAGGAGGAACCAGATTGAAAACGGGGCTTATCACATCCTGCACGGCAATGAGCTGTGTAGCAGTGCTGGTATTTCCGCAGTTGTCTGTAGCTCTCCAGGTGCGCGTTAAGGTATACGTATCAGGGCAGGAACCATTGGTGCGGGTTTCTCCAAGATAGGTTACGGTTACACTGCCCGTGCAATTATCCGTTGCGGAGGCAGTTCCAACAGCAGGAATTGACTGGCAGCTAACAGTTGTATTGGTTGGAACAGAAGTAAAGCTCGGTGGCGTATCATCAGCCACCTGAATTTGCTGGGTGACGGTAATGCTGTTGCCTGCAGCATCTGTTACCCGATACCTGCGGGAAACGATGAGCGGGTTAATCGGACAACCCAATCCACCGATGACACTTTGGTTGATATACGTAACGGTTGGTGTGCCACAGTTATCCGCTTCCGTGGTCACAACGGATGGGTCGGGCGCAGGCAAGTCTTCAAAACATTGAACACCGGTCATCACCGGCGGATTGCTGGCGGTGGGCAACTGATTGTCGGTTACGGTTACGGTAAAATTACAGGAAACCGTGTTGGAACCATCGCTCACCAGATATTTGACGGTATTTACTCCAGACTGGAAGGGGAATACATTGGAAAGTTGCCCCGAACCGTTGGCCGTTGTTGCTCCGGTAATTTCATAGGTTAATGCCGCCGCCGGACAGTTGTCGCTGAAGGTTGCATTGATGTTTGGAATTGTAGTGGTGCAAAGTCCTGGCTGGGCAATCCCGGCAGCATTGGCCGGACAAGAAAGTGTTGGCGGAGTATTGTCCTGGGTAATCACCACAGCGGATATGATTTTTACACATCCTTTTGCATCGGTAATGGTTACCGTGTAAGTGCCTGCCGTGAGTCCGTTAATATCCTGGGTAGATAGGTTGTTTGACCAAGCATATTTATAAGGTGCGGTGCCGCCTGTAACGGTGAGATCCACTGCGCCCACGGCCGCACTGGCACAAGGCACTGGCGTTGTAACGGTACTTGCATTAATGGTAGGGTTGATGGTTACGGTAACAGAACCGCTACAACCCAGCAAGTACGGTGGTTCCGGACCTTCGGGGTCAAAAAGCCCGGTAATGCTTACAGAATAAACGGTGTTTACAAACTGTGCCAACTTATATGGACCGTTTTCAGGGCCAATATTGGGCGTCCACAGGTAATCATACATCAATGATCCGCTACCGGTTACGGATACCGTCACGGAATCGCCTGGAGAACACAGCGTTTTGTCGTTGGGAAATCCGGAGTCTTCTTTGATCGTGATAGCGGCATTGCAGCATATACCTCCGGCATCAAAACATCCGGCTGCATTCACATCGGCAAAGCTGTGCAGGGCATTAAACCCGTTACAACTTGCCAGTTTAAACATATCAAAAAAGATGGTTTTTGTTCCATTACAGCCTTGGTCTCCCGTCATTCCCGGAAAAACATGGCCGCCATTGAACATTAAAATTTTGGCAAGAGAGCCTAATCGAAGCGATGCATTGGAGGAAAAGTGTAAAACACCTCCATCCAAAATCAACAGTCCATCGTAGGGTACGCCGTTGAACAGGGGTTCATAGTTGACATCCATCACGAATGTATCCAAAATAATGATCGTATCCGTGCCGGGAGGGCAGGCTGCGAACGGGTTATTGGAGGCAATGATGGTGCCTGAAAGAATGCAGGTCTGTGTTTTTCCTTCGGATTGGTACAGGAAAATCAGAGATGCAGTGAGGAGGGTCAAACGCGTGAGTTTGCCCAGGGTAGTGAAGAGTCTTGCAATTGGCAACATAAATTCGTCCTAATTCAATAGGTGAGAAGATGTAATGGTGGTTTTCCAAGAAACAAACGAGAAAAGCACCGAAAGGAAGGACGAAAAAAAAGAGATTAGTAACTTAACTATCCGTTAATGGCTACCGAAAAAGGGGAGAGATTAGACAGCGCAACAAAATTAAACAAAACTACGCTTGCAGCCACGGTACAACCAATTTGAATTTTCGTCCGGATTCAATGCTTCTTTCTGATTAACAAAAATTGTTCCAAGTTGCCGTGGGGATTACATTACAAATGCTAAGCATTTGCAAATATTAGCAGCAAAGATGAAAATCAATTGCCACAACGCAAATATTACAAGAAAAATAAATGAGTATTTTTTTATTTTTTTTTGGCAACCTTTCTTTCAACTACTTTGTCCCAAATTTTCATTGGAATTTTTTTTCGCAGCATCTTGTTTTTTTCTAAATATTTGGCATACCTTTGCACCCGCTTTTGAAAAGCGTTGATTTTTGATCTCGTAGCTCAGTCGGTAGAGCACTTGACTTTTAATCAAGGAGTCATGGGTTCGAGTCCCATCGAGATCACTTAAAACATGAGTCATTCCTAA
>JAEUUS010000031.1 GCA_016787545.1 Saprospiraceae bacterium | reverse complement strand
GGCTGGTTTTGATATAATTCAAAGCCTACACCGGCCACCGTCTTGCCGTCGTAGCGGAACGCTACGTTCAAGCGACCGTTGTTGTCGTATGCCTCAGCGCGGGTGATCGCTCCGCTTACACCAAGCATTTCGCTCAGCTTACCGGATTTCTCCGCACGCATCCGCAGCGTGAACGCTTGCGGTCCATCCACAGATACCGTCGTGGCGCCCTCGAAGATGGTGCCGAAGTTGCCGGAAGTAATTCCTCCTGCCTCCTGTACACCTACCGTCTTCAATCCATCCTGCAGCATCGTGAACTGGAAGCCTTGCAACTGCTGGGCTGCCTTAAAGGTTACCTCAAATTCCTCGCCGGCTTTCACCACTCGGTCTTCTACATCGAAGATTGCTGTGCCACCGGTCCGGTCTTCTGACTGCATGTTCACATTCGCTACTGCCGTGTTGTTCACGTCGCCTACTTTCACACCCACAAAGTCTTCCCCTATCTGAGTCGACATAGCATCTGCTACTGAGATCGTTTCAGGGAACTGGCTCTGGAATGGATTGTTCGCATTCGGGAACACAAACGCCTTGTCTACAAACCTCCAGCTCGTGTTGTTCGGAAGCTCGGTGTAGATACCCAGGATCAACTTACGCAATTCAACAATGTCGAACGTCGTGACCGAACCTGACTTATTCGCATCAGCAGCGATCATCTTGTACGGACTGTTGAGTGGCTCCAGACCCAGAATGTGTTTAGACATCAACACCAGGTCATAGGTGGTTACACCATTGAGCGGGTTATCGTCTTTCTCCGGTGAGATCACAAACGTAGCTGCCAAAGGCACACTGTTCGTTACCGCATAAATACCCAAAGAGTCAGAAAGATCGAAGTAGCTGTACGGTGGAGCGAAGGTGCTGGTGCCGTTGATGTTCACCATGGCCTCTTCCACACCTTCCGTCATTTCTGTCTTCAATTCACCCACTACGTTCAGCTTGTCTGCATTCGGGCAACCGCCCAGGTTGTCCTGTACGATCACATACGTCTCGCAGTAGTCGGCATTACCGGCTGCATCGATCGCCCACAACTCTACGCACTGCGTACCCAGTTCTGAGCAGTTGAAGGTCACGTTCGTGATCGGGTTGCCGTTGGCATCAACCGGGAAGCCGGTGCCGGTACCGCACTTGCGGATACCTATCTTGATCTGACCTGCCGGTGTGCAGTTGTCTTCCGTGTATTGCAGGAAGTCTGACACCCACAGCGTGATCATTCCCGTTGGCATGATGTTCACGCTCAGACCGTTGATGCAAACCACCGTCGGAGCCTTGCAGTCTTTCACCGTGAAGTTGTATTCGTACTCGCTGTTGTTCCCGCAGCCGTCTGTCACAAACCACTTGATCTTGTGCGTGCCATGTGGCAGCTCAGGTGTCACGTAGGTGTTCTGCTGCTGCTGGGTATTCCAGCGTACGCTTGCCGTCTTGTTCGTGCCAATTACTGTCTCCTGAATAGAGAAACCGTATTTCTGGTTTGTCGGTACCGGACGCTCGTCGAACGCTCGTGGCGTGCCACCAGAGAAGTTTGGCGTGTTCAGGTTGTTGAACAACACATTGTTCCAGCCCAGACCGGCAATACCTGTATTCACAGAGTTCACCACTGTTTCCATCGTGCCGTCGCCATCCAGGTCAAGGAACAGCAGGTATTCGATGTTCACATTCGAGCCGGAGCAGGCATCTGTGCCGGTGATCGTCAGGTCGGTTGGCTCTTCGCACAGGTCGTGTGTCTGGATGCCATTATCCCACCAGTACATCTCGTTCCACAGCTGGCTGTTGTTCGGCGTGAACCAGTTCTGGTTGTCGCAAGCCGGTACGGTGTAAGTGCCTGTTGGCGCCTGACCGTCGATCACCTTGATGATCTGCTTGTACTTGTAACCGTTGGCATCTGCCTGCCAGAACGTGCAGTAGTTCGTAGCGGTTGGATCCGTCGGGTTGATTTTAATCACCGATGGAGCCCATGGAACGATCGTGCCGCAAGCCGATACGGTTGGTCCAGCCAGGTTAGCCGGAGCATTCGTCACAGGATTTGGATTCGGGTTCGGTACATCAATCAACGGCAGATTCGGGTTGAACGTGCACCAGTTGATGATCTGCCAGGTCCGTTCAATCTTGAAGCAGGCATCCGGCACCACCGTGAACACATCATCTGTATGAGAGATGCCCAACAGTTCGCAATCTTCACCGAAGAAGATTGGCTCGCCGAAGTTACCTGTACCGTCGCATACCGTTACGATCGCATCATTCGGGAACTTCACGAAGTAATCCTGAACGTAGGTCACAAACACACGCTGCGTGCACTGACTGGAGTTGCCTGCGCAGTCGAACGTACGGAAGGTGCGGGTAATCGTACCCTTGTTACATACCGTATCGAACTGTGCATAGCTCACACCATGCGTCAGACCAATCTGGCCCAGGTACACCCGGTTGGTATCCAAACAACAGTTGTCTGTAACATCCGGAATACCGTAGCTCCACAGACTTGGGTCGAAATTCTCGCAGTTCACCGATACATTGGCTGGTGATTGGCAAACCGGTTTGATCTTGTCTTCCACCAGAACAGACACCATGCAATCGTTGGAATTGCCGTGGCAATCCCAGGCGCGGAACACCACCATTACTGTATCACCAAGGTCAGAGCAGCAGAACTTCACATCAGGACCAAAGTCCGTATTTGTGCAAGCACCACCGTCCATGCGGGCTACTTCGAAGTAGTCAAGGCAGCAGTTATCCGTGGTGCCATCGTTGAGGTTGGCAGCCGGAATGATTGCTTCGCCATTGTTCGTCAAGGCAACCTGGGTCACCTGATCGCAGGAAACAGATGGTGGAACCAGGTCGGCTACGGTCAGTACAAAATTACACTTGGAGATGTTGCCACATTGATCCTGTGCACTGTACTCCACATTGTAGTCGCCCATTGGCATGCACTGCGTGTAGTTAAACACTGCCAGTGTATCCGGGTTCCAGTAGTTATTGCCCGCAAAGTCCGTCAGGCCACCACCAACGGTGAACGTGAAGATGTTACCATTGTTCGGGTTGGTGCCGGTAACCTTAGCCTGAAGGTTGGAGATCTTTGAGCAGCCCTCCGATACGATCATGCTTGGCAGTGCAGCAGTTGCGCAGCACTGGAAAGGATCAGTAGAAACGGTTACTGCTGGTGGACAAACAAACTGCGGGCCTGCAAAGTCCTTCACGCGAATAACTTGCGTATGCGTAACGGGGTTGCCCGGGCTAATTGGCAGGCAGGAGTTCTTCACAGTCCAGGTACGCAGGATCTCAGTAGTTCCAACACAGCCGGTCAATACCACATCTGTATATCCAAAGGTAGCTGAGCAGGTACTTGTTCCAATTGGAGCACCATCGATGCTCGGGCGGCCGGTATTTACCGGAGCTGTTGCATTAGGATTCAGATAGGCAACTTCGCAATCTATAGTAATATCTGCCGGCATCACCAACTCCGCCAAATCGAAGGCTTTCACGGTGATTTTTTGCTGGCAAAGCGATTGATTAGCCCACGCATCCGTAACAATAAATGTACGTGTAATCACCTGGCGAGGGTTACCACATTCTCCGTTATCCTGAATATTGTCGTCAATCGTCGTAGTCGTAGCGCTGCAGTCTGCAATGCCGATCTGGCCTGTTACAGAAGTAGCTGTAGACTCACTGCAAGCGATGGTGATATCTGCTGGACAATCCAAAGCAGGCGCCAGTTTATCTTCAATCTTAACCTGACCCCAGCATGTGTTTTGTCCGCCGCAGTCATGAATAACGTGATAAACGTAGGTCTTGCCAATATCAGAAGGACCAAACATCGGCATTTCCCATGGGCCGTTGCCGAAAGGTGCGGTCTTATCCACTTCCACCAAATAATCGTCGAAGCAGAAATAAGTACCTTCCAATACGTCGTCTGCACCCAGCGTCACTTTGCAGTCTTCATCTATAGACACATGAACCAAATCGTTACAAACCACTGTACTCGGTGTTGGAACAACATTAACCACTTTCGTGATCTTTTGCTTGCATCCAGGATCATTTATAGCATCCTGCATGGTACCACCAAGTTGCACCCCATTGATAACCAGATTTTGCGTAGCAGCGCCAGCGTCAAAGGTGGCCATGATGGTGTGTGGTCCTACACCTAGTGCACCAGCGTCAAAGATTGTCGTTGGCACTCCGTCTACCATAATAGAACCTGGCACTACAGAGCCGGCAGCATTATTGTACTCACATACTTCAATCGGGAAGGTTGTACAGAGGCAGAATATATCTTCCGTATTACAGAAATAAGGTGTTGGATAACAAGCCTTGTTCTGAATATGGAATGAGGTAAGTTCTCCACAGCCAATACCACCTGCATTACTGATGGTAATATCATATCCCAAACAATCTACGTGAAGCACCTTCAAGGTGTAGTAAATCATCTCGTCTGATTCATCAAGCATTCCGTCATTGTCATTGTCAATTCCGTCAATCATTCCGGAAAGGAATGTAGTTCCGATTGGCAATAATACCGGAGCAGATGGAGGAGCCGGGCTGTTTACACTGTATAATCCCTGACCATTGCTGGTTGAATTGATGGTCAACTTCCAGGTCATCATCGCCAGCGATTTGATGGTGATAAGATCCATGAACTGACCATTTTCCAGAGTAGTGGCATTGCCCATGTTATTCATTCCCATGCAGCTGGTTACCACATTAATCTCTGGCTCACAAGGTGCAATCCCTTCCTCAAGGGTCACTATTGCGGTGCAGGTATCTGCATTGCCACATGGGTCGGTAACAATGAGGATTACCTCATTCGGCCCAAGATTAGCACAGGTGAGTGTAACGGGTGCTCCTGGATTGTTAACGAGTTCAACACGGAAATCTAAATTAGCCGTAGGCGCACAGTTGTCAGTAGAGCCATTATCGACTTCCAAAGGATCAAGAATGTATTTGCCAGTCTTGTCCAATGTCACCGTTGCATTTTTACACTTCGCCATCGGCGGTGTAGTATCCTGTACGGTGATTACCTGAACATGGATCAACTTATTACCCGCGCAATCAGTGATTGTCCAGGTTCTGGTGATGGTATAATTATAGTGTCCGCAATTTGCCGGATTAGGATCCTGCGTGCTGACTTCCTTAAAGTCTACCGTCAGATCAGCTGGAGCAGTACAGTTGTCGTTCACATCATCATTGGTCAATGGCGTGCATGCACCTCCTGTACGCGGAATACAATTTGTAGGCACCGCATCACATTCCACAGTTACATTACCTGGCATCAAAATATCTGCGTCAAATTCAGGTTTCTCCGTATCTACTACCATCACCTGGAAGGTACAGGTAGAGATATTGCCGTTTGCATCGTTGGCTGTATAACTAATCGTTTGTGGTGTTGGCGGACAAGTAATTGGTACTACAGAACCGGAAAGTGGTCCCCCTGTTTGGTTAACCGTAACAAATATGGCACACTCATCCGTAGCCGTCGGTTTAGACCAATTCAACTTACCACTACATTGATCAGGGTCGTTGCCAATCATCACCATAGTGGTTGGACAATTGTCAAATACCGGCGGTGTGGCATCATTGATCGTAATAGTAAAGGTTGTGGTTGCAGAACACTGATTTGGCAAAGCACCCAGTGTTGCGGTAACCGTAACGGTATAAACACCTTCGATTGTCGTAGCATCGAATCCAGGTATTACAGGATTCAAGCCTGTCGAACTGCCATTTGGCAAACCAGCAAATGCACCGCCTGTCCAGGTATAAACCGTATTCGGGTTAAATGGTGTGCTGGACAGTAAGGTAGGTTGAATGGTCTTTTGGCCTGGGCACAATGGACCGATATTAGGAATCGCAACCATCGTAAGCACCGGACCTTCCTGTACGGTGACTGAACCCGTACTGGTACAACCATTTCCATCTGTTACCGTAACCGTATAGGTACCGCCATTCAATCCTGTTTGAGCGGCCGGATTATTGGTTCCCGGAAGGTTTGACCAGTCATAGTTGTATGCACCCTGATTGTTTGTCACAAAGACGCTTACCGTACCGTCATTCGAAACGGAACAAGTTTCGTCCGTCTTGTTTAACAACAAGATTGGCAATGGATTGACCACCAATTGGATAACCTCAACAGAGTAACAAGTAGGATTGTTAACTGATTCAATGCGCGCCCAGATATTGGCAACCTGGCTGTTATAGACATTTGGCAACGGATTCTGATCCGTATTGGCATCTTCCAATGAGTTGTGGAAGGTAACCGTCAGACCAGCAGGTACAGGACCAGCAAACGTATTGGTTGTTACCAATTCGGCTGCATTCAACGCATCAAAATTAAAGTCACCCATCAGCATGCCCTGACCCATCGCACAGGTTTTCAGGGTAATGGCATAGGTCTGGGGCAAGAGGCAATTGATATTGACAGGTGTTGGATCATTTTCTCCACTTTCATTAGGATTGCCGTCCCCATCCGGATCAGGATCGCTACCGTTGTCAGAAGGATCTGAAACAGTCGCACCATTAGGAGCTGTACCATTAACAGTAGCCTGATTGGTAAACATAATTTGATTCGGGCCACAATTTAACAGGTTGATTGTCAACAAAATGGCTCCCTTGTCCCCAACCGGAAGATCGTTGCCGGCTAACAACAAGTTGTTATTACCTGTGCCATTGAATGCTGGATCAACGATAAAGTCATCAGAAGTCAGGCTTTGAATCGATATCACACAAGTAGCCGGGAAGGCTAAAGCCAGGTTATCGATAACTTGAAGGTTGTTGATATTGACATTGCCCAGATTCTCCAGATTAAACTCAAAGGTCACATCTACACTTCCGTTTGGAACGGTTTTTACTTGAACGGTACGCTTCGCAAGACCAATCTGTGGATTTGGTGTGAAGTTCACCGGAGTTGGATCGTTCTCGTTTGTCTCGTTTGCGTTGTTGTCACCGTCCGCATCAGGCTCACTGCCGTTGTCAGAAACATCGGTGGCAGAAGCACCGTTTGGAGCCGTGCCCGAAGCAGAAGCCGTATTCATAAAGCTGGTCTGGTTCGAACCGCAGTTCTCCACCATCACCGTTACCAATACTGCACCCTTATCACCAACTACGATGTCGTTGGCGTTTGGAAGCAACAGGTTCTGGTCTGATGTACCATTGAACGCAGGATTGATGATGTAATCATCGCTCGTGATGCTCATGATCGTCGGTACACAGGTAGCCGGGAAGGTTGCTGCCAGGTCGTCTGTGATCTGAATGTTGTTCAAATTCACATTACCCAGGTTCTCCAG
>JAEUUS010000021.1 GCA_016787545.1 Saprospiraceae bacterium | reverse complement strand
GCGGAAGACTTGCTGCAAGATCCAATAACTGAAAAGTAAGCCGGTGCGCTTTTTCCGGCGAGAGCGCAAATAACAGAGGTTTGAAAATCGAATACATACCGGGCAAAGTTCGGAATAACTTCCGGGGTTTTCACCGCGAAGTACGCGAAGTGCGCTAAGAGTGTTTTGCGTACTTCGCGCTCTTTGCGGTGAATTTCTAGCACCTGGGTTTTCACCGCGAAGTGCGCTAAGAGTGTTTTGCGTACTTCGCGCTCTTTGCGGTGAATTTCTAGCACCCGGGTTTTCACCGCGAAGTACGCGAAGTGCGCTAAGAGTATTTTTGCGTACTTGGCGTTCTTCGCGGTGAATTTCTAGCACCCTGGGTTTTCACCGCGAAGTGCGCTAAGAGTGTTTTGCGTACTTCGCGCTCTTTGCGGTGAATTTCTACCCCCCGATTTTCTTCCGCGTCTTCTTCGGCATCAAACCTTCCTGACGCTTGCTTTTTTTACTTTTTTTGGGCGCTTTCAGACTGGATTCGGCCGGGCAACCGCTTTTTTTACTGCATGCAGGTGCGGTGAGAGAGACCGTTAAAACCAGGAAAAACGCAAAAAACCAATATCGACGCATAGGAAATCAGTTTTTCTTGCTCTTTTTCTTGGCGTCTTTGGCAAAAACATCGCTGGCATGGGTAGCCTGCGGGCATCCGGATTTACGGCTGCAAGCCGGAGCTAATACCGCAACAGCAAAAATAAACAGCAGAGCGGGAGGGAGAATGCGGGATAATTTCATGGTGAACTATGTTGTGTGGTTGTTGATTCTTCAGACCTCGTCTTTTTTAGGCACCGGATCGTGCATGGGGTGCGTACTCCATGGATGGCACCGCAAAATCCTTTTGACCGTCATGTAGGTTCCGGTAAAAGGGCCCCATTCCTGAAGCGCCTCAATGGCATATTCCGAACAACTGGGTTTGTAGCGGCACTTGTTGGGGCCTAACAATGGCGACAAGGTTACGCGGTACAATTTTACCAGCAGGATCAGGATTTGTTTAATGACCCACATTCAATTAGTAAACTTGTATCCTACTCCCCGGATGGAATGGAAGAAACGCGGTGTTTTGGCGTCTTCTTCAAAGTATTTCCGGAAAGAAAGGATGAAGTTATCGATGGTTCTGGTGCTTGGGAAAACATCGTATCCCCAAACAGCCTGCAAAATCTGGTTGCGGCTCACGACTTCGTCTTTGCGTTCCACCAGCAGCTTAAGCAACATGGTTTCCTTCTTGGTCAGCGTTAGTTCTTCACCGCGAAATGTGACTGCTTCAAACGTTTCAAAGTTGATCTTGTTGCCGCCAAATTCAAACAATACCGGACTCTCACCCTTCTGTCGCTGACTCCGGCGCAAGAGTTTGCTTACCCTGAGCAGTAATTCTTCCAGGTTAAACGGCTTGGTGAGGTAATCATCTGCACCTTTTTTGAGTCCCATCACCCTATCCTGACTCATATCCTTTGCCGTAAGCAGCAGAATAGGCACCTCCGTATTCGTAAGGCGTACTTTTTCCGTGATGTCAAATCCATCCACTTCAGGCAGCATCACATCCAGCAACAACAAATCGAAATGCTGCCCGGCAAATAATTCCAGCGCCTTTCGACCATTGCCGGTGGCAACCACCTCGTAACCGTCCAATTCCAGGTTGAGTTTCACCGCATCCCGGATATGCGCTTCGTCTTCAACAAGTAATATTCTCATCATGATGCAAAGATACATATTGAAGACGGAAAGATGTGACACTAAGACACAAAGCCCTGAATGAACATACCTTTGCCTTACATGCCAGGACTCTACCTCCATATCCCGTTTTGCAAGCAGGCTTGCCACTACTGCAATTTCCATTTTTCCACTTCCCTTCGGCAAAAAGGAAAAATGGTGCAGGCTATCCTGAAAGAACTGGAAATCCAACAGCATTTTCTCAACGGCGCCGAACTCGGCTCCATTTACTTCGGCGGCGGCACACCATCGCTGCTGGATACCTCCGAGCTGGTGCAACTCTTTGAGCAAATACACCGCCTGCACCGCGTTTCACCCGATGCAGAAATTACCCTGGAAGCCAATCCCGACGATTTGACGGCAGAAAAACTGACAGAACTCCGGCAGCACACACCCGTAAACCGACTAAGCATTGGCATTCAATCCTTTGCGGAAGAAGACCTGCGCTGGATGCATCGCGCGCACACGGCCACTCACGCGCGCGAATGCCTGGACAAGGCCCTGGCCGCAGGATTTCGCGATCTCACCATAGATCTGATTTATGGTGCTCCAACCACCTCTCACCATCAATGGGCCGAAAACCTGCGCATCGCTTTTCAATACGGTATTCCGCACCTGTCGTGCTATTGCCTTACGGTAGAAGAAGGTACAGCCCTGGGTACTTTTGTGCGGCGCGGACAACAACCGCCAGTAGATGAGGAACGGGCAACAGCCCAGTTCAACATGCTGCTCGAAGCTGCTGCTGCGCAAGGTTACGAACACTACGAAATATCCAATTTTGCCCTGCCCGGTCGGTATGCCCGACACAACACCAATTACTGGCGCAACGAACCATACCTGGGTATTGGCCCGTCAGCACACGCATACAACGGTATAGCCCGACAATGGAATATTGCCAATAATGCTTTGTATATCAAGACTTTGGAAGAAGGACGTGTGCCCTTTGAGCAGGAAATTCTCACTCCGGAGCAACGCTACAATGAGTATGTGATGACTTCCCTGCGCACCATGTGGGGGACTGATCTGGAACGCATACAGGCTATGGGCTTCGGGGCCCATTTTGAAAAAAACGCACAGAGTTTCCTGCATTCCGGCGATCTGCTGCGCGAAGGCTCTTTTTTCAAATTAACCCATTCCGGAAAATTGCTTGCCGACCGGATTGCGATGGAGTTGTTTTTGGAGGGCAATTAACTGCGCTTCATCAATAATTCCCGATGCCGGGTACCCCAACCAGCCAATGTTTCCAGTACCGACCGCAGCGACTCGCTATACTCCGTGATATCGTATTCCACCATCACCGGTTTGGTATCCAACACTTTGCGGTACACCAGCCGATTCATTTCCAGATCCTGCAATTCTTTCGACAACATTTTTGGGGTAATGCCCTTCACGTTGCGTTCCAGTTCCATGAAACGCTGCTTTCCTCCGGTAATCAATGCCATCAAAATAGGCAGCTTCCATTTTCCACCCAGAAACTCGAGGGTGTCTGTTACCGCCCGCATGGATACTTCACATACCCGCTTTTCCTGAACTGCTGGTGTTGCCATACCTGACTTGTTTATGTTTTAAGGTATTCACTTTCTCAAAGTATAGTACTATACATTAGGAATGTACTTGCAAAAGTATAGTGATCGCCTTCACCTTTGCAAGACTTTTAACAAACATCTTTTCAACTACATTATTATGACGATTCTTGTTACAGGTGCAACTGGCCATTTTGGCAAAGCCACCGTAGATTTTTTACTGCAAAAAGGCATTCCTGCAACGAATATTGCTGTTTTGGTTCGTGATGAAAATAAGGCTCAGGACCTACTCGATAAAGGAATTCAAGTCCGCCAGGGCGATTACAATGATCCTGCTTCCCTGAAAGCGGCTTTTCAAGGTGTTGACAAACTCCTGCTAGTATCTGGTACAGATATTGAAAACCGGCAAAAACAACATGAAAATGCCGTAAATGCTGCCAAAGAAGCCGGCGTAAAGCACATTGTATACACCAGCTTTGTGCGCAAAAACGAATCGGACTCCAACCCATTGGGCGCTTTGGCTCAATCCCATATTGCCACAGACAACGCCATCAAAGCCAGCGGGATTCCGTACACCATCCTGCTCAACAGCCTCTACGCCGATGCACTGCCTTTATTCCTTGGTAATAATGTGAAAGAAACCGGCATTTTCTTCCCAGCCGGAGAAGGCAAAACCGCCTTTACCCTGCGTTCGGATTTGGCTGAAGCAGCTGCAAATGTTTTGGCAAGTGCCGGACACGAAAACCGCGAGTATGTGTTGGCCTCTTCAGAAAAGAATTCCTTCCACGACATTGCCAAAGCTATTGGCGATTTGAATGGAGTGGATATTTCCTATAACAGCCCGTCTCAGGAAATTTTCCGGGATGCCCTCACTCAGGCAGGTGTGCCACCACACTATGTGGGCATTTCTGCTGCATTTGGAGAAGCCATCAAACAGGGCGAATTTGATGTGCCATCTACAGACCTTGAACAGTTACTTGGACGAAAAGCTACGCCACTGGAGCAGTATCTGAAATCAGCGTACGCCTGAATATTCAATTGACATTAAAAATTATCAAAACGACGTAGCCGCGGCATGATCAAAATGTCACGGCTATGCCGTTTTGTATTGGATCGCCACGCTGCGGCTTTGAGGATGTTAGCTGGAAAACCTTTTAGGACGGGATAAACAATGCCTGGTCAGCAGCTAATAATTTTTTTAATAAAAATACCGATCGGTATTTTTATTATCATACCTTTGCTCCATCTATGTTATCCAAAGCAGAACGTACCCGAAAATACATTGTAGAAAAAACAGCTCCGGTGTTCAACGCCAAGGGCTTTGCCGGTACGTCTATTCACGATCTCACAGAGGTTACCGGTTTATCCAAAGGCAGTATCTACGGCAACTTCGAAAACAAAGACGAAGTAGCGCTCGCCGCTTTCGATTATAATTTTGCGCATGTGGTCAATTTCCTGAAAACAGAAATGGCCTCCCGTGAAACCATCCTCGAAAAGCTGTTGGTATATCCGGATATCTACCGGAATTTCCTGGAATTCCCGATCCTCAAAGCCGGCTGCCCCGTTTTAAACACCTCCACCGAAGCCGACGATACCCATCCGCTCCTTCGGGAAAAAGCAGCCAACGCCCTGGCCTTCTGGAAAAGCTCCGTAGAACGCCTCATTCAAAAAGGTATAGAACTTCAGGAAATAAAACCCGATACCAACCCCTCCAACTTTGCCATAGTGCTCATGTCCATCATCGAAGGAGCCGTCATGCAAGCCAAAGTCACCGGCCAAAACGCCCCGCTTCATATTTCCATGGACTACCTCAGCGATTGTATTATGGCTCTTAAGAAGTAGCAAAAAATTTTGCACCAATATATACCGATCGGTATTTTTTATATAAAAATCTATCAAAACATGCGAAATGACCCCAATTCCCAATAAATACCCCCAAATGACTCACAAAAAACCCAAATGACCTAAATGACCCTTAAATGACCTATCAAATGACTCTTAAATGACCCCTCAAATGACTCTTAAATGACCTTTCAAATGACTCTTAAATGACCTTTCAAATGACTCTCAAATGACCTAAATGACCCTTAAAATGACTACTAAATGACGCTTAAACAACCCACACCCATGTCCAGCACAACACTGCCAAAACTTCTTGAGAGTACTGCCAAAATCCGTTTCCCGGATTGCGATCCGTTCAACCACCTCAACAACTCCCGCTACCTGGATTACATCATCAATGCCCGGGAAGATCAGATCCTGGATGCTTACCAGTTCGATTCGCATACCATTGCGCGGGAAACCGGATTAGCCTGGGTAATTGCCCAGCACCAAATTGCCTACCTCGCGCCAGCCATGCTCATGGAAAAAGTGGTGATTCAAACCCGTATGCTCTCTTTCACCGATCGGATTATCCAGATCGAAGCCCTGATGTGGAATCAGGATAAAACCGTGTTGAAAACCCTGATGTGGACCCGGCTGGCACACTTCAATCTGCGAACCATGCGCAGCCATACCCATTCAGAAGAATTTTTGTCGTTATTTTCGGCAGTGGTTGATCCTTTACCCACCGA
>JAEUUS010000019.1 GCA_016787545.1 Saprospiraceae bacterium | reverse complement strand
GAACTAAGACGCAAAGTTGCTGAAAAGTATCAGGCAAAAGTTGAATTCGGCATAAAATTGGCAGGGTTTAGAAAATATTTTGTCGGGAATCTCGCAAGTTTTAAGAAAACCCGCAATTTTGGGCTTCTAACCAACAAATTTTAATAAGCTTCGTTATCTCTTCCATAAGGGATACCTGACCGACGACCGAACTTCCAACCATGGATTACCGCGCTGCCAAAGCATTCATCCTGAACAAACTCCGCGCAGAGCTCTCCGATCAATTGAAGTACCACGGGCTGCACCATACGCTCGATGTACTCAAGATGGCCTCGGAACTTTGCGACAGTGAGGGCGTGAACGGCCGGGAGAAAACCCTGGTAAAAACGGCAGCACTATTCCATGATTCCGGGTTTATTAAAAACAAACATACCGGTCACGAAGCAGAAGGCTGTTTGCTCGTGCGCGCGCATTTGCCCGCATTTGGCTATGCTGAACAGGATATCGAACAGATTTGCGAAATGATCATGGCCACCAAAATCCCGCAATCTCCCAAATCCCTGCTGGAACAAATTCTCTGCGATGCAGATCTGGATTATTTGGGTCGCGAAGATTTTTATGTCATTGGCGGAACCCTTTACCAGGAATTACAGGAATATCATCTCATAGGCGATGAACAAGCCTGGAATAAACTTCAGGTGAGTTTCCTCAGCGCCCACCGTTTTCATACCGAAACCAATAAGACCGTAAGGGAACCTGTTAAGCGTCAATATCTCCAGGATTTGCAAGAACTTGTGGCTACTTATGCCTGACCTATTCTCCTGGCCCGACGAAGCCTTTCGGTCATTTTTCTACCATACTTTATTGGATTGGTCGGCTCAAAATCCCAGGCCTATGCCCTGGAAAGGCGAAAAAGACCCCTACAAAATCTGGCTGTCAGAAATCATTCTCCAACAAACCCGGGTGGAGCAGGGCTTGCCCTATTACCAAAAGTTTATCCGGCACTACCCTACTGTTCTGCACCTGGCCAATGCTCCGGAAGACCAGTTGCTCAAGGATTGGGAAGGATTGGGTTACTACTCCCGCGCCCGGAATCTGCACGCCGCTGCCAGGTATATTGCACATCATTTGGACGGAGGGTTTCCGCAAACATATGAAGCCATTCGGCAATTAAAAGGCGTTGGTCCGTACACGGCGGCAGCCATTGCCTCCTTTGGGTATGGTTTGCCGCATGCCGTGCTCGATGGCAACGTGTACCGTGTACTGTCCAGAATATTCGGCATTGACACCCCGATCAATACACCACAGGCACAACGACAGTTTACCGAACTGGCCCAATACCTGTTGCATCCAGACAAACCAGCCGCCCACAATCAGGCATTAATGGATTTTGGCGCTATATATTGTACGCCTGCACAACCACAATGCCATACCTGCCCGTTTCAGGATCATTGTCAGGCAAGGCTACAAAACAAGGTGTTGTTACTACCCGTAAAACAAAAAGCTCCGGAGCGAAAAAAACGAACCTTCCACTATCTGGTGGTGCATCATGGCGGGCAAGTGTACGTGCGCAAAAGAACCGGAAAAGACATCTGGAAAGGATTATGGGAATTTCCTTGTACAGAAAATCCTATTTCCGAGGTACTTTTGTCCGACACAAAGGCAAAGCTGTCCGGCCCTTTCCGGCAATTGCTGACGCACCAGGAAATTACTGCTTATTTTTACGAAATGGAATTTCAGGAAGCGTTACCTGCAACGCTGACAGCGTGTGGATTGTTGAACGACTGCCGTGCCATGCCATTTGAGGCGCTCAAAAAAAATATTGCGTTTCCAAAGGTGATTGATTGTTTTTTTCAAAGTAAAGCCTTAACTTTGAATTAAACTTTTTTAAATCACCTTAAAACTATTTAAAAACATGATTAACAAAGTAACCCTCATCGGTAATCTGGGCGGCGACCCGGAAATCCGAACCCTGGAAAACGGCACGCCTGTGGGCAGGTTTTCTCTCGCAACCAATGAAAGCTACAAAGACAAAGACGGTAACTGGCAAAACCTTACCGAATGGCACAATGTAGTGGTATGGAGAGACCTTGCCGAACGTGCTAAAATCCTGAAAAAAGGCACCATGGTGTATGTGGAAGGAAAAATTTCCTACCGAAAATATACCGACAAAGAAGGCGTGGAACGAAGTCTGACAGACATCGTGGCCAGTACCTTCCGTATGCTTGAAAAACGCGAGGGCAGCGGCACTTTTGAAAACCGTATTCCAAGCAGCGAACCTGCCGTAATGCCCGGCAACCGGAACGCCGCAATGGATGCACCTGCATTGGTACACACCGATGCCCCGCAGGTAGCCGAAGGCGACGATCTGCCGTTCTAAACAACTGAAGCAGCGCACCGGTTGAGTATCAGGTTTATGGATTCCGTAAACACTGTCAATCATTCCGGTGCGCTGTTTCTATTTTCCTATGGCCTGGTTATTACTCTTTCTAATTCTTTATGTGTTGTGCCTGATGGTAGAGCGTTCCATTGTTGGACTCTCTTCTCATGATATGGATCAATTGCGCAACGAAAATAGTCGCGCAGCCCGCCAGGCCCTATCCTTAAGCACAGCGCTTCGCTCCAACCTTGCCGCCTTATTACTGGCCCGGATAGTCATTATCATTGGCGCCGGTGTATGGTTTATTACCTCCATTTGGCACAACAACCAATTGGAAGCCCTGATATCCGAATGGGCCGGTGGACAGGCTAACGTTTGGTGGGCAGGCCTGTTATTCCTCTTCTTAACAGGATTTACCCTGGTTTTTTGGGGCATGTACCGGTTGACCCTTAAAAGAACCGGTGCGTCAGCCTGGTGGCTCAAACGTTTGTGGTGGGTGCCTGCATTCTGGCGAACCCTTTTCAGCCCTTTTTTACTCCGGGAAGAAAATACCGACGAGTCTGATGAAAACACCTCCAACCAGTCTGCGCAATCTGCGTCCACTGGAAGTGAAAAAAGAGAACTGGAATTACTTAAGAGCATCGTTCAGTTTGGAGAAGTAACGGTGAAACAGGTCATGCAACCTCGTTCTAAGGTGGTTTCGGTGGATTTCAGAACAAATTACCATGAACTGCTCCATCTTGTTCGGCAGTCGGAGTTCTCGCGCCTGCCTGTGCAGGACGAAGACCTGGATAACGTAACCGGCATTTTATATGTAAAAGACTTGCTTCCGTATCTGGATGAACCTGTTGATTTTGAATGGCAGGGATTGATCCGCACGGATGTGCTGATGGTGCCGGAATCCAAGCGTGGCAGCGAACTTTTGGAAGATTTCAAGGAGCAAAAAATGCACATGGCCATTGTAGTGGATGAATACGGAGGCATTGCCGGTATATGTACGCTGGAAGATATTTTGGAAGAGGTAATTGGTGATATTCGCGATGAGTTTGATGAAGAAAGTGAGATCCGGTACCGGAAGATTGATGATTTCCATTACCTGTTTGAAGGCCAAACCCTGATGAACGACGTATGCAGGTTGGCGGGTTTACCACAGGGCGCTTTTGATGAAGCGCGGGGCGCCTCAGACACCCTTGCAGGTTTGGTACTGGAATTGCGGGGCGACATACCTCATGCCGGGGCAGAAACCGGCTGGAACGGATTTAAGTTTAAAGTGACCAAGGCCAACAAGCGCCGGGTGGAGCAAGTTTTGCTCAGCTTGCCCAAAACCGAGCATACTTTAGCACATTGACCCTGAATTTCCTTAAAGTTCTTTTAAAGTAGCCCTATGGAGGGTGACGAAAGTAGGTTTTTCTGTTACAGAGTTGATACTTTTGTTCACAGATTGTCTGATCCAAATTTTGACTCCGGCTAATGAGCAGATTCTTTTTTGTAATGTTGCTGGTTTGTTGTACGGCTTCCGTGTTGTTTGCGCAAGGATCAAACGGACGCGTTGGGGCTACCCCGGCGCAAACCTCCCTGAGCCCCAATTCGGCCACTTCCAAGAGTGCCAAAACCACCCCAAAGCCCCCTACCCCTACCCGCCCTTCCACAACGCTGGGTAATCCTACGGTAACCCGGAATCCGGATGTGCAGGAACGCGCTACGCGTCCATCCTCACGACCAGCCACTTATGCCCCGCCAACTACAGCCAAAGGCGGCGCAACAGGCTCCAGTACCAAAGCAACGCCACTCAAACCGGCTGAACGCGGCGTGGTTCATTGGATGACCCTGGAACAAGCCCTGGAAAAATCCAAAACGGAAAAAAGAAAAATCTTTGTGGATATGTACACCGACTGGTGCGGGTGGTGCAAACACATGGACTCTACCACTTTTGTAGATGCACGGGTAGCCAAATACCTGAACGAACATTTCTATCCGGTGAAATTTAATGCCGAGCAGGATAAGGATATCGTGTTCAAAGATAAAACCTACAAATTCAAGAAAAACGGATCACGCGGGTATCATGAATTAGCCATTTTCTGGCTCAACAACCGACTTTCTTTCCCTACTACAGTGTTCCTGGACGAAAATCAGCAACTTATTCAACCGGTTCCGGGGTATCAGGATGCGGCCAAAATGGATGCAATTATCAACTATTTTGGTTCGGATAGTCATAAAAAAACGCCCTGGGAAGCTTACGAGAAGAGTTTCTCGCATAAGAAATAGTTTTTTTACCGCTGAGGCGGAGAGGGGAACCGGGACAAACTGCACATGTAGTATCAGCCAAAAAATTTGAACCACAAAGTCACAAACATGAGTCACCCCGAATTTTTCAGGGTTTCTCCTGTTTCCAGGATCAAAAAGTGCCCTAGACCTCGCAAGATGTCCAACCTCGCTGCGTCAGTTGGACCTCTTGCGAGGTCCTAAAATTATCTAAACCATGCTGCTACAAAGGTTAGACCTCTGCCGAGGTCTACTGCACAAAGGGCACAAAACATCTTGTTTTGTGCCCTTTGTGGTTCAAAAATTATGGTGTAAAACAAAACATGAGCCACCCCAAAAATCAGGGTGGCTCATGCTATATAGAATAATGAAAGAAAAGTAATTAGTTTACTTTCTTCAATTCTTTGATACGTGCTTTTTTGCCGATCAGGCCGCGCAGATAGTACAAACGCGCACGACGAACACGACCGCGCTTAACCACCTGAACAGTGGCAACATTTGGATTGGTGTATGAGAAAATACGCTCTACACCTACACCGTGCGACATTTTGCGAACAGTGAACGTTTTTGTCAAACCGTGACCTTTGATCTGGATCACATCACCGCGGTAGTCCTGTTCGCGGGTTTTGTCACCTTCTACAATTTTGTAGGTAACAACTACAGTATCTCCTGTTTTGAAATCAGGGAAATTCGGCGCAGCCAGCATTTGCTGTTGGACGAATTGTATGGCTTCCATCTCTTTCATTTTATCGAAAATTGAATACGCTCAAAATTTAGAGGCGCAAAGGTAAATCTTTTATGCGAAAAAAAAAATTTAGTTTTGAAAATTTCTCAAAATTCAAGGAAGACTGCGCCTAAACCTTTTAAACCTCGGCGGCTGAACCCGCCAGCACACAATCCTTGTTAAACGGTCGTTAAATTAAGTGTCGCAACACCAATAATCTGAACATCTTTCGCACCTTTGCGTTACCATTACAATCTACAAAGTTTTTCATCATTCCTAAAATGTTCTTCTAACATGAAAAAACTGTTTTTCCTCCCAATTCTTGCCATTCTGGCTATGGCTGCTACGGTTTCTACAAACTACAATGTTGACACACAAAGCAGTGTGATCGTATGGACCGGCTACAAAGTAACTGGCAAGCACACGGGTACGGTAAAAGTTCAAAGCGGCAATCTTTCTGTTGACAACGGCGTACTGACCGGCGGTTCTTTCACCGTTGATATCAACTCCATCACCTGCACCGACATGGAAGGTGAATATGGCGCAAAATTGGTTGGTCACCTGAAAAGCGACGATTTCCTCGGCGCAAATGCCTTCCCAACAGCATCTTTCGTGATCACCAAAGCTATTCCACAAGACACGAAAGGCAACTACAAAATTTTGGGTAACCTCACTATTAAAGGTATCACCAAGGAAGTGAAGTTCTTTGCTAATGTTGCTGAAAGCAATGGCATGGTAAACGCTGCCGGTAAGATCACCATCGACCGTTCCGAGTTCAACATGCGTTACGGTTCAGGTTCTTTCTTCGATGGCCTGGGCGACAAAACCATCTACGACGAATTTGATCTTCAGATTTCTCTCGTTGCGAAGAAGTAATTAAGAAAAACTCCAAGACACGAAGGCCCTAAGGCACAAAGACATTAGTTCTTTGCGTTTTAGGGCCTTTTTGTTTAGGGTTCACCGCGAAGTACGCTAAAACCGCAAAGAAGAAACCACAAAGTAATGGAGGGCACAAAGACGCTTCAACTTGAGGATTTTGTATATAACTTTTGCGCACTTAGCGTACTTCGCGGTGAATTAGGAAATCTTAAACCTTACATACTTAATCGTTTTCCCTGCCGCTAAGTGAAACGATTCATACAAGGTTTGAATACCCAGCTCAGGGAATGCCAGCTCACCGGCATAGATATCATCATTTTGATACAACAACTGGTTGCGTGGATCGGCGGAAATAGCCTCCAGGGTAAACCGGTAAAAATCCGGGTCGTCGTGCTTTAAATGCACCAATCCGCCTGCCTGCAAAATTTGCCGGTATTTCTCCTGAAAAAACGCGGAAGTCAGTCGGCGGTTTTCTTTGCTGGCTCTCGGAAACGGGTCAGGAAACGTAATCCAAATCTCGGCCACCTCACCCGGTGCAAAAAATTGATCAATGATTTCAATACGTGTGCGCAGGAAAGCCACGTTACTCAAGCCCTCCTCCAAGGCCGTTTTAGCGCCTTTCCACAATCGATTTCCCTTTACATCCACCCCGATGAAATTCCGGTCCGGGAATTGCCTGCCCAAGGCAACCGTGTACTCACCGCCACCACAGGCTAATTCCAGGGTAATGGGATTGTTGTTGTTAAAATGTACTGCGCCCCATTTCCCTTTTAAATCCACCGGAACCATGCCGGCGCCCATTAATTCAGGCTGCTGCACGTTGTAGCACTCATACACATTGGGGAAAGAAAGGACTTCAGCGAATTTCTGTAATTTGTTCTTGCGAGCCACGGATATCTGAATGTTTTGCAGTTTTTATTAAGTCTCCAAGCCTACGGAAGCCCAAAGGTCTGAATACTTGGTATTTTCGCGGCAGAAAATCCATCATCCATGCGTACCGTCATCCAAAGAGTATCTGAAGCCTCCGTAACCATCGAAGGGGTGGAAAAATCCCGTATCGGCTGGGGACTCCTTATATTATTAGGTATTGAACACGAGGACAACGAGGAAGACATCCAATGGCTTTGCAAAAAAATTGCTGCCCTGCGCATTTTTTCCGATGAAGCCGGATTAATGAACCTTTCTGTACAGGATATACGGGGGTCTATGATCGTGGTAAGTCAGTTCACCTTGTACGGAAGCACTAAAAAAGGCAATCGACCATCCTTTATTCGCTCCGCAAAACCGGATTTTGCCATTCCTTTGTACGAACAATTCGTAGAAACCCTGCGCACAGAATCAGAACTCCCGGTACTAACCGGCGAATTTGGCGCAGACATGAAGGTTGCTCTGCTAAACGATGGCCCCGTAACCATACTGATTGATTCTAAAAATAGAGAGTGATGAGGGGAAAGGTCATTTGGGGTCATTAAAAGTCATTTAGAGGTCATTTTAGGGTCATTTAGAGGTCATTTAATGGTCATTTTAGGGTCATTTAATGGTCATTTTAGGGTCATTTTAGGGTCATTGGGGGTCATTGGGGGGCATTGGGGTCGGAAAGTAAACATGGTTTGTCATCTTGAGCGTAGCGAAAGATCTGGCTAAACTGCTAACCAAAGGTCAACTATAAGGCAACCAAATCTGTGTGAACCTTTAAAAAAATAACCCTATGCTCCAAACTCAGATCTTTCGCTACGCTCAAGATGACAAACCACGTTGAGAATGACCTTCCAAATAATCTAAATGACCATCCAAATGACCAAAAACCAACTTTACACTTCACCCATGAATAAAAAAGCATTCCTACTCATACTCGACGGCTGGGGATTGGGTCAAAAACCCGAAGCCGACGCGATTGCCCAGGCTAACACGCCTTTTTTCGATGCCCTTTGGGCAAAATACCCGCACAACACGCTGGTTACCCACGGAGAAGAGGTGGGCTTACCCGATGGGCAAATGGGAAATTCTGAGGTGGGCCATATGAACATCGGCGCCGGACGCATTGTATGGCAGGAATTGGCCCGTATCAACAAAGCCGTTCGGGAACGGGAACTACACCACAACCCTACCCTGCTGAAAGCCCTGGACCACGCGATTGCCCAGGAAAAAACCGTACATTTCATGGGATTAGTAAGCGACGGCGGCGTTCACTCCCACATTGATCACCTGAAAGCATTGTGCGATATAGCTACAGAAAGAGGCTGTCGCCACGTGCGCGTACACGCATTCACGGATGGGCGCGACTGCGATCCCAAAAGTGGAGCAGGTTTTGTAGAAGAATTATTACAACACATTGAAAATCAGCCAGTAAAACTCGCTTCCGTGGTGGGTCGCTATTATGCCATGGACCGGGATAAACGCTGGGAACGTGTAAAATTAGCCTACGATTTGCTGGTAAAGGGCCAGGGTACTGAGGTAACTGATTTCCCGGAAGCCATCCGTAACAGTTATGCCGAAGGAGTTACGGATGAGTTTCTCAAACCAATGCTGAACAAAGAAGCTGATGGGTGTATCCGTCCCGGCGATGTAGTCGTATGTTTCAATTTCCGCACGGATCGGTGCCGGGAAATCACCCAGGTGCTTACACAACAGGACATGCCGGAGCATGACATGTTTACCATTCCGTTGTATTACGTGACCATGACCCGTTACGACGATACCTATCGCGATGTGCAGGTCATGTTTGAAAAAGACGATGTAGGCATGACCATGGGTGAAGTGCTGGAACGTGCCGGCAAAACCCAGGTGCGCATTGCGGAAACAGAGAAATACCCGCACGTAACGTTTTTCTTCTCCGGCGGACGGGAAGAACCGTTCCAGGGAGAGCGACGCATCATGATCCCTTCGCCCAAAGTAGCCACCTATGACCTACAACCGGAAATGAGCGCCGAAGGCATTACCGAGGCTATTATGGCAGATATTTTGGCCAATACGCCTGACTTTATTTGTTTGAACTTTGCCAATACGGACATGGTAGGGCATACCGGCGTATTCAGCGCAGCCATGAAAGCAGCCGAAACGGTTGATGCTTGTCTGAGCCGCATTATTCCGCTGGCCCTGGAAAAAGAGTATGCCTGTTTGTTAATCGCCGACCATGGTAATTCTGATTACCTGATCAACGAGGATGGCACGCCGAATACTGCACACACCAAAAACCCGGTACCCTGTCTGCTGGTAAGCAATGGACTGAAGGGCGACGAACAGGTGGCGCCTGGCAGGTTGGCTGATGTGGCGCCTACTTTGCTGGCACTGATGCAGGTTGCGCAACCGCAGGAAATGACCGGCAAAAACTTAGTATCGCATAACGGATAACCGCTACCTTGTACGCCGGAATGATCTTCCGGCAATATTCCTTATGCTCCAGTACATTCTTCGTCGTATCCTACTGGCTCTGCCGACCCTGCTGATCATTTCTTTTTTAGCCTTTGGGCTGGGGAAATGCGCACCTGGCGATCCGGTAGTGAACGTATTTGGAGACCAATCGCTTCAAACACTGGATCCAACCAAACAAGCAGAGAATTACAGGGCCAATGCTGCCAGATTGGGATTAGACGGGCCCCTTTTTTATATCAGTTTTACTTCGGCGGCCTATCCGGATACCCTGTGGCGTATTTATCCACCGGATCGAAGGGATCGTTTGAAAAAATGGGTTGGGCAAACCGGCAACTGGCAGGCTACCTCCGAATTGGATCAGGCCATTATTGAAACCGTGCGACAAGTAGAGCCATTACCTGACGTGTGGTTCAAAAATCCGGCCATTAGGGTGGAGCTTGCTACACTGGTGAGAGCTACCACCTTTCCGGATTTAGACACCTCGGCGGTACGGCTAAGCAGACATTTTTCAGCTGTGGCCAATGACAGTCTGCGACAGCCTGCAGGATTGATGGCAGCCTTAAATCAGTTGAACCTTGCAGTGCAACAATTGCATACGCAACAGACCCCCGGAAAGTTAACCACCCCTGCCCTGTACTGGAACGGTTTGAACAACCAATACCACCATTGGCTCAGCGGATTTGTAACTGGCAATCTGGGTCTTACACGCAAAAAAGTGTCGGTATGGCAGGATGTCCAGGCTGCCATGATGGCAACGCTTACCATCAATGGTCTGGCGATATTACTCACCTATTTGATTGCCATCCCGTTTGGGGTAGAAATGGCCCGTCGGAGAGGAGGCTGGTTGGATAGATGGGGCAAGCGGCTGTTGTTTTTTGTGTATTCAATGCCCGTATTCTGGCTGGGCGCATTACTCGTTCTGTTGATTATGAGTACCGAATGGGGTCGGAGCAACATGCCCTCGTTGTATTTCGACATTCAGGATTCCTGGGTGCCTGGAAAAACGAATTTTGGCGACTGGTGGAGCGCCAATTCTTCCAAATGTGTGCTTCCCATTCTGATTTTAGTATTGCATATGCTGGGTATTTTAGCCATTCAAATGCGCGCGGGTATGTTGAGCGCCTTAGAGATGGATTTTATCCGCACGGCAAGGGCCAAAGGAGTAGGCGAAGAAGAGGTATATTGGAAACACGCCTTTCGGAATGCGCTTTTCCCGATCATCACGGTGTTTGCCAGTGTGTTGCCGGCATTATTTACCGGCTCACTGGTAGTGGAGGCCATGTTTGGCTTTCCGGGTATGGGCAGTAAAACATTTGAAGCCTACCTGAATAGTGATTTACCGCTGCTTTCCGTCATCATTATGGTAGCCGCTGTGCTGACCATCCTTGGAAGTTTAATAGCTGATTTGCTGTACGCCTGGGCGGATCCAAGGGTGAGGTTTACAAAGAAAACATGAGTTAGACCAAAAGTACCAATAAAATGGAACCATACATGGAGGGAACTAAGTAGTTTTTTTACCACTAAGACACGTAGGACACAAAGAAGGTTTTTGAACCACAAAGGCATGGAGGGCACAAAGAAGGTTTTTGAACCACAAAAGGCACAGAGGACACAAAGAAGGTTTTTGAACCACAAAGGCACGGAGACCACAAAGAAGGTTTTTGAACCACAAAAGGCACAGAGGACACAAAGGATATTTTAAGTTTATTCCCTTTGTGTTCTCTGTGCCTTTTGTGGTTCAAAAACCATTGCGCCCTCTATGCCTCTGTGGTTCAAAAAAAAACTTTGTGCCCTCCATGACTCTGTGGTTCAAAAAAAAACTTTGTGCCCTCCATGACTCTGTGGTTCAAAAAAAACCTTTGTGCCCTCCATGCCTCTGTGGTTCAAAAAAACCTTTGCCCTCTATGCCTTTGTGGTTCAAAAACCTTTGCGCCCTCAATGGTTCAACCAATTTATGGTATAAAACGAAAATGAGCCACCCCAAAATCGGGATGACTCATGTTGCTTTTGAGGTTTCCAGCGGATTCGAACCGCTGTAGCAGGTTTTGCAGACCTGTGCCTAACCGCTCGGCCAGGAAACCATTTAAAGAAAGCGGGTGCAAAGAAACGGGTTTTTTCTGAAACAATGCAAGTGTACCCCCCTATGATTTTTTGTTTTTTATAAAAATGTGGAAATGTGCGCCGGCTTGCTACATTTGGGCTGCCTTAACCAGACCCAATTTCTTTTTGCTACACCCTTTCTTTTTCATTTTTCAAACGGACACTTATGGGTTCTGCTTTACAATCTTTGGATTATGCTGTTTTCCTGCTGTACTTCATTATAGTATCGGGATATGGTTACTGGATTTACCTGAAGAAAAAATCAGATGAAAATACCGCCACCGACTTCTTTTTGGCGGAAGGCGCGCTCACCTGGTGGGCAATTGGCGCCTCGCTGATTGCCTCCAATATCAGTGCGGAACAATTCATCGGCATGAGCGGATCCGGCTTTGCCATGGGTTTGGCCATTGCCTCCTATGAGTGGATGGCTGCGGCTACATTGATCGTGGTAGCGGTATTTTTCATGCCCGGCTACATTAAAAACCGGATTTTCACCATGCCACAGTTTTTGGAAAAACGCTACAGTCCGCTGGTGGCAACCATGATGGCGGTTTTCTGGCTGTTGGTGTATGTGTTCGTCAATCTGACTTCTATCCTCTATCTCGGCGCCATTGCCGTGAGCACAATTTCAGGGTTTAGCTTTACCGCTTGCGCCATCTTCCTGGCTGTTTTTGCCATCTTTATCACCCTTGGCGGCATGAAAGTAATCGGCTATACCGATGTCATTCAGGTGGCTATTCTGGTATTGGGAGGTTTGTTTACCACGTACTTAGCCCTGGATCTGGTGGCGCAGCAATTCGGTACACAGGGTGCAATGGCGGGCCTGGGACTGATTAAAGAGCAGGCGCCTACCCATTTTCACATGATTTTTGACGAATCGAACAAGTATTACAAGGACCTGCCTGGGTTGACAGTATTGTTCGGCGCGATGTGGATTGCCAACCTCAACTACTGGGGATGCAACCAATATATTACACAACGCGCATTAGGCGCCAACCTGGAAACCGCCCGCAGTGGCCTGCTTTTTGCCGCATTCCTGAAGCTACTCATGCCTATCATTGTGGTATTGCCGGGCATTGCCGCGTTTGTTTTGTTCCAAAAAGGCATGTTTCAGACCGAAATGGTGAATGCAGCCGGTGAAGTAAAACCAGACAAAGCTTATCCTGTATTGCTCAATTTGTTGGGCCCTGGACTGAAGGGTTTGTCATTTGCCGCCCTAACGGCTGCTATTGTAGCATCGCTGGCTGGAAAAGCTAACTCCATTGCCACCATTTTCACGCTGGATTTGTACAACAAGTACATCAAAAAAGACGCCTCTGAAGCCGGTCAGGTACAGGTGGGTCGCTGGGTAATCCTGGTGTCTATGGCCATAGCCGTTTTGGTAGCGCCCCAACTCCAGAAGCTGGAGCAAGGTTTCCAATTCATCCAGGAGTTTACCGGCCTGATCTCTCCGGGGGTTGTGGCCATCTTCCTGTTGGGATTCTTCTGGAAACGCGCCACCGCCAATGCCGCATTGGTAGCGGCTCTGGCTACCATACCTATGGGTCTGGGCTTCAAACAATGGATGCCCGAGGTGCCGTTCCTCGATCAAATGGGGTATGTTTTCCTTTCGCTGGTAGGCGTTATGGTTATCATTAGCCTGCTCGATCCAAAAAGTAAAAACAACCCGAAAGCAATGGAAGTGGACACTTCATCGTTCCGAACTTCACAGCCATTCGCCATTGGCGCCCTGCTGATTTTGGGTGTACTGGCAGCGCTGTATATTGTATTTTGGTAAAAAGCTTTTCCACGAAGTACGCCAAGAGCGCAAAGTGTTTTTTTAGCCATCAGAAGCACTTTGCGCTCTTGACGTATAAGTTGATATCGTTCTTCGCGCACTTAGCGTACTTTGCGGTAAAAACTCCAACCCAAATCCAAGCGTATGCTAAAATACCTTTTATTACTCATTCCTTTTGTTCAGCCGGCCAACAAGATCCACTTCCGAAACCCATCCTTTGAAGATGCTCCCGGCTCTGGCAAATCGCCTAAAGGCTGGTATTCCGGCTATAAAGGAAGCACCCCCGACATTATGCCCGGCGCCTGGGAAATTCAATTTCCGCCGCAGGAGGGCAAAACCTGTGTAGGTTTGATCGTGCGGGAAGACGGCACCCGGGAAGACATTAGTCAGGCACTGGCTGAGCCGTTGGTAGCCGGAAATTGTTATGCCTTTACCGTTTATTTAGCCCACGCGCCTAAATATGTTGGGTATAACAAGCCCACGCGTCTGCGTATCTGGGGAGGTACGGAAAAAGGCGCCCCCTCCCAGCTGCTTGCTGCCTCTCCGCTTATTGACCATACAGATTGGCGGCAGTACAAATTTGAACTCAGCCCAAAATCCAATGTTACTCAGCTAACATTCGAGGTCTATTATGCGCCGGGCGTAATATTCAAATACAAAGGCAACCTGCTGCTCGACAACTGTTCTCCACTGGAAAAATGTATCCGGGCCTGAGGAGATCATTTTCTGATTGTTTTAATCTACCGAATGAACGCACCATAATCCATGCCTGAATTCCGCATCCCATTCTTCACGTTGCCATTTTCGCCCATCCGTAACTTGCTGATTTGTGTGCTGATTTGGTGCGCACCCTCCTTGTTGCATGCACAAACTGACAGTACTGCAACTTGGGTACGGATAGAAAAAATCAACCTGGAAGGGAACAGAAAAACCCGTCCCGCCACCATTCTGCGGGAACTAAAACTTCGGGTGGGTGACTCCATTCCTGCGCCTGCTTTCGCCGATATTTTGGAGCGGAACAGACTGCTGCTACTCAACCTGGGCATTTTCACAGAGGCCACCATCAGCGTACAGGAATGGGCCGCCCCAGGAAAAGCGGTCTTGAACATAAAGGTCACTGAAGCCTGGTTTGTGTACCCGGTGCCCATTCTGGCACTCTCCGACCGCAATTTCAACGTGTGGTGGAATGAATTTGACCGCTCACTCAAACGCCTGAATTACGGACTCGACTGGAGTCAGCTCAACCTCAGTGGTCGAGCCGACATCCTGAAAGTCAAAGCGCAATTCGGGTTTACCAACCGGTATGAACTGGCCTATCGCAGTCAGGGACTTAACCACCAGCGTACCCTGGGACTGGAAGCCAGTCTGGCCTATAGCAGGGCGCATGAGTTGTCGTATAAAACCAGTCGCAACAAACTTGACTTCCTGCGTGTGCGCGAAGCCTGGCAGGTGGAGCAGGTATATGCGGGAATCACCCTCATTTCGCGGCCGAAATTGTTTAAAAGTCAGACTTTTTCCCTGGAATACCGCGACAACCGGGTGACAGACACCATTGCTAAGGTATTGAATCCGGATTTTTTTCTGGACGGCCAAAACCGGCAGCGACACTTCAGTGCCGTGTATTCCCTGACATTGGATTACCGCGATTTCCGGCCTTACCCCTTGAAAGGATGGCGAGGCATTGTGGAACTTCGGAAAAACGGTTTGTTGCCATCAGACGATTTGCAGATATTCAGGGCTTTTGCCGAATGGGATCAGTATTTTCTGCTCAACAAACGTGTGAGTCTGGAGTTGGTGGGTAAAGTACGCACCAGTTTGCCCCGAAAGAAACCGCCTCAAAGCAACAATCAAGCCCTGGGTTATGGCAGTAACCTGGTGCGCGGGTACGATTATTATGTGGTAGACGGACTGGATTTTGCCTTGTTGCGCAGTTCCTGGCACTTCCTGTTATTCGATGGTAAGTTCAACCTCGGGCGCGCCATGCCGGTGAAAGCTTACCGGAAATTGCCTTTGCGGCTGTATTTTGCGGTGAATAGCGACCTTGGTTATGCCAATGACCCATACTATGCCGCCAATAATCCACTCAGCAACCGTTGGCTGTTGGGTTATGGACCAGGACTGGATTTTGTGTTTTATTACGATAAATCCATTCGTTGTGAATGGACGTGGAACGATCTGGGAGAAGGCGGGTTGTACGTGCGAATCAATACCGGATTTTGAGGAATGAGAAGC
>JAEUUS010000697.1 GCA_016787545.1 Saprospiraceae bacterium | reverse complement strand
TTTAACCGTTGGAATGGTGCAAGCTCAGGAAGATGGTCCGAAACTCGCCAAATCTGCCGGTAAGGCGTTGGCGGCCTATAATCAGGATCCTTCCGGCAACGGTTCTAAATTGACAGAAGCCAAAACTAAAATCGAACAAGCCCTTCAAACGCCTGAAGCTCAAGCACTTGCATCTGCCTGGCTGATCAAAGGCGACGTTTACAGTACCCGATTGCAAAATGAATTGATGCTGCAAAATGTGAATCCAAATGCTAAACTATCCGGTGATAATGATGCTTTGGAAGCGATTTACGCCTATAAAACAGCATTGGAGATTCCGACTGCAAAAAAATACGAAAAAGAGCAAGCCATTGATGGCATTGTACTCATGCAACCTCAGGTGGTGAATATTGGAGTGGGGAAATACAATGCCAAAGAATTTGATAAGGCATTCCTGGCATTCAAGGCATCTATTGATGCGCACGATCTGCTGAAAGCAAATAAGAAAAAAAGCATTCTGGATGATCCAAAGGAATATACGGATCAAGTTTACTTTACCGGATTGTTGGCCACATTGGCCAAGCGATACAACGATGCACTTCCTTTCTACGAGCAATTGTATAATAAAGGTACAGATAGTGTTGCCGTTTATGAAGGGCTTTACAATTGCCGTACCGAGTTAAAAGACGATGCAGGCGCGTTGAAAATTCTTCAGGAAGGACGTAAAAAGTTTCCGGAAGAAGGATCCTTGCTGTTTGCTGAAATCAACTATTACCTGGGTAAGGGCAGATTGAATGAATTGACCGGCTCATTGGAGCAGGCTATTAAAAAAGAGCCAAACAATGCAAACCTGTACCGTGTGCTGGGAGATGTATATAATAACCTCTTTACCACCACGTTAGAGGATACTTTGCAGGCCCGTGAACAACGCGTGCCAAAACTGAAAGAGTATGCAGATATGGCCAAGAAAAATTACAAACTTGCCATTGACAAAGACCCCTCCAACGTGGATTTCAACTACTCCCTGGGTGCATTAATGTACAATGAAACCAATATCATTGCACAGGAAATGAACGCTACCAGCTTTTCAACTTCTGCCGGTCAAAAGAAATATCAGGAGTTAAAAGTGCAGATGCTGGCAGGTGTTGATGAAGCACTGAAATACTTCCAAAAAGCAGAAAGTCTCGATCCTAATGACCAAAATGTATTGGCTGCATTGTTGCAGGCATATGGTCGGAAGGAAGACGATACCCTTTACATGGAGTTTAAAAAGCGCTTGGATGTCATCAAGAAAGGTGGTAAAAACGCTGGAGCCTATTTCAAAAATTAATTGGAAAGGCATAACCTTTCAACCATTAATATTGGAACCACAAAGTCACAAAGGATATAAAACATAATATTTTGTGTCCTTTGTGACTTTGTGGTTCCAATATTAATGGTTGAAAACGAACATGAGCCATCCCGAAATATTCGGGATGGCTCATGTTTTAAGCGTAACAAGTCAGGAGATCTATGCTCCAAGGTATGTTTTCAGCAATTTACTGCGACTGGTTGCGCGCAATTTATTGATTGCTTTATCTTTAATTTGACGCACCCGTTCGCGGGTAAGACCAAATTTGTCGCCAATATCCTCTAAAGAAAGAGGATGTTCTACACCAATACCAAAGTACAGCTTAATCACATCTGCCTGGCGGTCTGTAAGGGTTCCCAGCGAGCGCTCAATCTCACGGCGCAGAGAATCTGCATAATCCAGGTGAGAATCAGTGCCTGGCATGGTGTTGTTTTCCAATACATCCAGCAACGAGTTATCTTCACCTTCCACAAAAGGCGCGTCCATGGAAACGTGTCGTGCAGCTACGCCGAGGGTAGTTTCCACCTCATCAGTGGTAATTTCCAGCATGTCAGCCAACTCTTCGGCGCTCGGTTCGCGCTCGTATTGCTGTTCAAGTTCGCTGAATGCCTTGTTGATTTTATTCAGGGATCCTACTTTGTTCAAGGGCAAACGAACAATACGACTCTGTTCGGCCAGGGCCTGAAGGATGCTTTGACGGATCCACCAAACG
>JAEUUS010000681.1 GCA_016787545.1 Saprospiraceae bacterium | reverse complement strand
TGCAATGCGCGAAATTGCCACTGGGTGTGAAAGTGATAAAATAGAAGTCCTGGTTTGCGCTGCTGCCGTAACCATACAAGCGCCAGTATCCGTTTGTGCCGGCGACCCTATCACACTTTCCGAGACGGCCGGCCATGCCATTTCCTGGAATTGGACTGGCCCGAATGGTTTTAACGGTACAAGTCAAACAGTGATAGACGGCAATACCGCCAATCCAGGCAATCGAAACTATACCGTAGTAATATCAGATATTTTGGGATGTCCTAATACCCGAAGCGCCACCGTCGTGGTCAATCCATTACCTCAGGCCTTCAATATAGTAGGAGAAACCCTTTTCTGCGAGCCGCTTGATCCAGGCGCTCCTGTGCGATTAAGTGGATCGCAAACCGGCGTGAATTACCAACTCTATCGGAATGGTATCCCCACAGGAGCGCCATTACCAGGCACAGGAGCTGTATTGGAATTTGGTATACAACCAGCAGGTACTTATACGGTAATTGCCACACACGTTGCCCAAGGATGCAGCCGACTCATGAATGGCGCTCATTTGGTGCAAGGCATGACCTGTACCATCACCATCGCCGATCCCTGCTCCTGTAAAAACAACGCCACCAACCTGCTAAACGGCCAATTCGACGAGCGCATCAAGATCACCGCGCCAAGCTGGCAAAACTGGACAGTGAAATCAGTAAGCGGGTTGTATCAGCAAAGTAGCCCGGCACCGCCAGCCGCACCCGTTTCGGTACAAAATGGCATGGCGTTTCAGGGAATTGGCGGGAATATGTTTGATCTGCCCGGCGTATTGGTGGATGCTATTGGTTACACCATTACTGCCACCAATGGCTTCACCGACCTGAACATTCCGCTTCGGGCCTGTTACTATCCCGATCCAACCCTGTTGGATGTGGGTGGGCCATATTGCCTGAATTCGCCGCCTATTACCCTGGCAGCAACAGTATTGAACAATCCCGTAGCAACCAATGCACATTTCAGCGTGAATGGGCTCTCATTGCCGGCTGCTTTTAATCCTGCAGCCGGTCAATGGGAGGCTACCTACGATATAACAACACTGGGCGTGTATCAGGTTTATTTCCAGTTTGATGCAGGTGCGCCTGTCGCGAATGACCCAACGGATCCGGGTTGCATACAACGTACAGCCAGCCAGTTTTTCAATGTGGTAGCTACACCATCGGCACTCAATTGCAACAACCTGGTAACGGTTTCGTTGGATGCTGCCTGTCAGTTGTCTCTCCTGCCGGATATGGTGCTGGAAGGTAGTTATGCCTGTTTTGACGATTACAGCGTGGAGCTGGATAAAACCGCACCATTGGGTAATGGCCCCTGGCTTCCACCGGTGCTGGATATTTCAGATATTGGCAAAACCTATGTATACAGGGTCTTGCACCTGCCGAGCGGTAACCTCTGTTGGGGCAATTTGAAAATAGAGGATAAACTGCCTCCAACGCTTCAATGCGAGCCATTTACAGTGCCATGCAATACGCCAGACTTTGCGCCTGCATACCTGGCGAACGTATTGGGCATTCCGGCAGCTCAACCTGTAGCCATTGATTGTCAGCCGATTAGCTGGACGTATCTGGATACAGAAATGGCTCAGGGCTGCGCAACAGGCTTGACCAAAATCATTTTCCGGAAATGGACGGCCACCGACGCCTCCGGCAATTCCACTACCTGTGTGCAGGAGATCAGTCTGCTGCGCCCCGGCCTCGCAGATGTGGTAGCGCCGCCAGATTACGATGGGTTTGACGCACAGGCATTTTCCTGCACCGATGCCTTGCCGCTGGTAAACGGGCATCCAAACCCAACGCCAGACTGGTTGGAAGCACAGGGCTTGCAGGGTTACCCGCACGTATTTGGCGCTCCAAGCGGCTGCTCCATTAATTGGGAATGGCATGATTGGCCGATTGAAATTTGCGATGGTACAGTGAAATACCGTCGGGAATGGACCATCGTTGACTGGTGTGTGGGGGATGGATTTGTGCACAATCAGATTCTGAAAGTGGTGGACGAAACGGGGCCTGAAATGGAATGCCCCGCCAATCTGACGGTTTCTACAGATCCGTTTACCTGCTGTGCTACCGTGAACCTGCCTGATGTGATCGTTTCTGATCATTGCTCCAGGATCAGTCAGTTAAGTGGTATGATTACCCTGCGCGATGCTGAAACCAATCAGGTGATTAACATGCTCCCGGTTAGTGGAAGTTTGAAAGATTTTGCCGGTAATAACCATTGGACACCGGATACACTGGCTGATTTTGGCTGGACAAGCTGCTTGCCTGCTGGTAATCAATTAGTTACCTATTTGGTGGAAGATGATTGTGGCAATACCACTACTTGCCAGTTCCAGTTGACGATTCGAGATTATACCCCTCCGGTAGCCTCCTGCGGTGAAACCACTACTGTGGCTATGGGTGGAGATGATACGGCAGATTGTTACACTTCTGCCGACGGGTGTTCTTTCGCGGGAGTAACCTGGGTAAAAGCCGGGGTGTTCAACGATGGTTCCTATGACGCCTGCCATCCGGTGAAATTCAGTGTGAGACGTATGGCGCCATACACAGACTGCATCAACCAGTTGAGCCATGATCCTTGCTATCCGGGCGGTTTGAGTGAGTTTGATCTCGCCACAGCGGAAATGGATTCGATCAAGTTTTACTGTTGTGAGGTGGGTACCACTCAAACGGTTGTGTTGTCGGTATATCAGGTGGACCTGAATGGAAACCTGATAAATGGTCCGGATGGCACACCAGTGAAAAATGAATGTATGGTTCAGGTGGAGGTGCAGGACAAAACCAAACCTGCCTGTCAGTCGCCAGCCAACGTATCTGTCAACTGCGAAAACTTCGATCCAAGTCTGTGGACGTATGGCAAAGCTCAGATCCTGGATAATTGTTGTTTAGACCAAACCCTGGAATATCAGGGGCAATGCGGCCTCACACACTCCGTAAACTACACGCTGTTCGACACGGTTTGTAACAAAGGCACGATCACACGCACCTTCCGTGCGTTCGACTGCTCAGGCAACTCCAGTCAGTGCACGCAACGGGTATTTGTCAACTACCTGCAGGACTACTTTGTGAAATTCCCGAACGACGCGATCGTGACCACCTGCGATGGAACGGGCAACTTCGGCGAGCCGCTGTTCTTCGGGGAAGACTGCGAACTCCTGGGTGTGTCTCACACCGATGAAGTGTTCACCGTAGTGCCAGATGCCTGCTTCAAGATTGAACGGACCTGGCAAATCATCAACTGGTGTACGTTCAACCCGAACCAGCCGTTGATTGAGGTGCCAAACCCGAACCCGAATCCGGTAAGCAACGCTGCTGCGAACCTGCCTGGTCCAACCGTATCGGCTTGCGGCACGATAGCGCCATGGGCTCCAACGGTGGTTAAGATCAACCCGACCGACCTGACGGCCACGAACTACTGCACATTCTGGCAGCAGGACGCCAACGGCTACAAGTACAAACAGATCATCAAAGTACAAGACGGTCAGGCGCCAACGGGCGCGTACGCGTCGCCCACATGCGATAACCAAAATTGGACTTCCGGGAATCATAATCAACTCTGGAATGAGATGTACTGGTGGGATAACGGCATCCAGACACACGACCTTTGTGAGGAGCCAACCGAACTGTCCATCACCGGCACTGATGCCTGCTCCGGCGCCAATGTGAACATCGAATACCTGTTGTTCCTGGATCTGGACGGCGACGGTACGATGGAAACCGTGGTGAACTCCGTGAACACAGGCCTGGCTGGTTTGGGCTGGAATAACGTGTTGTATGGCAACCTGAATACACCAAACTTCTCCGGTGGCACACCACGCGCCTTTGATGAGCGCCTGGTACCAACGAACCAGAAGTACGGCTTTGCGATTCAGGAAACCGTTGTGGGTACGAACAAAACGGCCACTGTACGCTGGAATACCCAGCAACAGCAGAACAACTATGTGGTACCTGAGCTGCCACACGGCACGCATAAGATCAAGTGGTTCATCACCGATGGTTGCGGCAACAACAGCGAGTACGAATACACCTTCACGGTACGCGACTGCAAAGCGCCAACGGTGGTTTGCCTCAACGGCCTGAGCGCCAACATTATGCCAACCGGTATGATCCAGTTGTGGGCATCAGATTTCCTGCAGTACACGGAAGACAACTGCACCCCGGCTGGTCAGATCAGGATTGGTATCCGCAAGTGCGGCGGCGGCACCGGATTCCCATTAGATGCACAAGGCAACCCGATCACGAATGTCACCTTTGACTGCAATGAGTTGGGTACGCAGTGTGTGGAACTGTGGGCCATAGATGCAGCCGGCAATGCTGATTACTGTGAGTCGTACATCATCGTGCAGGACAACTTAGGC
>JAEUUS010000658.1 GCA_016787545.1 Saprospiraceae bacterium | reverse complement strand
TGGTCTGGATTCCGAAAATATCGTCCTCAGCCCTGGCTCTGCAAGCCTGATCACCACCCTGCTGAATTACTTTGGGCTCAACCAAAAACGCATCGTTATTGCTCAGCCCTCCTACACCCTGTTTGACTACCATTGCAAAACCTTCAACATCCGGTACGAACCCTGGATGCTGAATTCAGATCTGGAATTTGACTATGAAAACATGCCCGCATTGGGCGCTGGAGATGTACTGATCATCACCACCCCCAACAACCCTGTTGGAAACTGTTTCGACCCCAAAAAACTGGTGGAATTACTGAAGGCAAATCCGGATGCCTACATCATTGTTGATGCTGTATACGCTGAGTTTTGTCCACATGATTACACCTCTTTAGTGAAAACGCACCCTAATCTTATCGTTTTGCGTTCGTTTTCCAAAGCCTTTCCGGTTGCCGGATTGCGCCTGGGTTACGGTTGCGCCTCCCCTCAAACCATTTCCATCCTGCGGAAGCTTATGCTTCAATTTTCCATCAACCACTTTACGCAGGTTTTTGCACGCACCATCCTGTTTAACCCCGAATTTCAGGATTGTTCCCAAAAAAGAGTGAAAACTATGATTAGTGAGCGAGAAAGGATGTACAGCCTGTTGCATACTCACTTTGATGGCAACGCCATGAAAGTGTTCCCTTCAAACGGCAATTTTTTGCTGATTCGTGTGCAGCAGGAAGCATCCTTTCAAAAGCTCCTGACGGATCTGGAAGTGGCCGGAATAAAAGTGTTGAACTGTTCTCCATTTCCATTGCTCTGCAATACCTTGCGGGTATCTGTGGGCACAGCAGAGGAGAATGATTTTTTCCTGCAAAAACTGTCAGAGAGTCTGGATTGTGTATCCTTGCAGAAAAAAACACCTGCAAGTTTATTCGGTGGATATTTCCCATTGGAAGCACAACTTCAAGGCGTTCGGTTGGCAAGTTAATCAATAGAATCAGCCATGACCAAAGCACAAATACAACGCATACACCATTCCTGGCGGCTCCTTAAAGCCATAGATCCGGCTTTAGTGGGCGATGTATTTTATAGCCGGCTGTTTTTCCTGCACCCGAAGTTGCGCGGCATGTTCCCCAAAAAAATGGAGGAGCAGCACGAGAAACTCATCGATATGTTGTCGTACATGGTGGCCCGGCTCGACCAGCCGGAACAACTGTTGCCTGAAATCCGGGAGATGGGCAAGCGGCATCAGGGTTATGGCGTAAAGTCGGAGCATTACGGTATGGTAGCTGATGCGCTGCTCTGGACCCTGGAAAGAGGTCTGGGGGCCGATTGGACGCCGGAGACTGCAGAAGCCTGGAAAGCCTGTTATACCCTTATTGCCGATAATATGTTGGATAAAGGCTAAATAGACTTCTTCCCGCATTTCAGGTCATTCATCCGGCGCATTATACCACTCGGCGCAAGGTATTTGGGCAACAATCAGATAGCCGGCACTTTTGTACCCAACCAGTACAAATACCTATGCATCCAATAGAAAACCTCCTGAACCAGCAAGTAGAAAAAGGGCATACCCCTTCCGTTCAATACCGATTTTTTGATGCCCGCCAATGCCTTTACCGACACAGCGTTGGGCTGGCAGATGTTGAAAGCGGGCAGGCGCCCACTTGCGATACATTGTATCAAGCCTATTCCGTAACGAAAACATTTACAGCTGTTGCACTCCTGCAACTGGCCGAACGGGGTATTCTGGATCTGAATGACCCACTAAAAAAACACCTGCCCGGGCTGCCCTACCCTGCCAATATTACGCTGCAACATTTACTTAACCACAGCGCCGGCATAGCCAACCCTATGCCGCTGAATTGGATTCATTTGCCAGAAGAGCATCCAAACTTTGATGAATGGGCATTTTTCAGACCTGTTTTGCAAAAGAATGCAAAACCTGGCGCTGCCCCCAATGAGAAGTTTGCCTATTCCAACCTGGGTTACGTGTTATTGGGAAAGGTCATTGAACAGGCCAGCGGCATGGCATACACCAGCTATGTGGAGCGTTATATTCTGGACAAACTCACTTTACCACCCGACTCCATAGGTTTCCACCTGGCAGGTACAGAACGCAGTGCAAAGGGGTATCAGTCGTATTTCAGTCTGATGAATGCTGTGATGGGCTTCATGATGGACAAACGAAAATTTATGTTACCCCGCACCGGCAGCTGGCAAGCCTTCAGGCCATTGTATGTAAATGGTTCGGCCTACGGAGGTTTGTTTGGTATCCCGGAAGCTTTCATGGCCTATGTTCAGGCTTTATTACAACCGGAAAGTGTGTTACTATCAGGTCGCTCCAGGCAATTGATGTTTGCAGAAAATAAACTCAAGAACGGGCAGCCGAGCGGCATGAGTTTGTCGTGGTATTGCGGTCAACTCAACGGTATAGCCTACCGCGCGCACGCAGGAGGCGGAGGAGGATTTTACGTGGAAATCAGACTCTACCCTACCCTGCAAAAAGGCAGCGCGATTTTTTTCAACCGCACAGGCGTGCGTGATGAGCGCTTTTTGGATAAAGTAGACAGATTTATGCTGGAATAGGGCAGTATAAACTACGCCTTTCGTACAAATTCCGATTTCAAGCCCATGGAGCCAAAACCTTCAATTTTGCAGTCAATATTATGATCACCGTCGGTGAGGCGGATGTTTTTCACCTTGGTGCCGGCTTTTACGGGCCTGGGCATACCTTTAACA
>JAEUUS010000640.1 GCA_016787545.1 Saprospiraceae bacterium | reverse complement strand
ATGATTTACTATTGACTATTACATACGTCCTTGTTTTATGAGGGAGGGCGCTGGGCTTGGTATTCGTACGGTTGCAAAGCCCAGCGCCCTCCCTCTTCAATCATGTACTTATGTAATCGTCAATCATGTAATTCCTTCCCCTCTTCAATCATGTACTCATGTAATCGTCAATCGTCAATCATGTACTCCCTAGTTCCCTTTCCCAAGTTCCGCATTCAGGATCTTGATCTCCACACGCTGGTTGGTTTTCCGGCCTTCAGGCGTGGTATTGGGTACCAACGGCTGCTTTTTACCATATCCTTTGTATTGTACTCGCTGCGGATCGATGCCTTTGTCTGTGAGGTAATTGGCTACTGCTTTGGCACGCGCGGTACTGAGGTAATCGGCAAATTCGTCGGTTGGCTGGTTGTTGGTGTGGCCGCCCACTTCGATGGTTACCTTCGGGTTTTCTACCAGGAAGTCGTATAACTCATCCAGGTAGGTGTATACTGCCGGGCGCAAGCTGGCGCTGTCGGTAGCGAAGGTGAGCAAACGCATCGGTATGGTTTGGCCTTGCTGGATGGCCCGGGTGAGTTCCGGCATGGCGCGTTTGCCGGTTTCAAATTCCAGGGTTTGCGTGCAGCCCTGGGCATCCGTAGCGGTTACCATGTGTTTGCCGGAAGTGAGTTTGTTGGCTACTGATCCGGATTGTTTGTTGTCCCAACTGATTTTATACGGTCCGGTACCGCCCTTTATGGATACCTGTGCCTTGCCATCAGTGCTGGTAGCGGTGCTGGCGCCAATGTTTTGCGCAAGTTCCAGCACAAGCGGCTCAGGCGCTTTTACCGTGATTTTGGCGGTACGAGTGGTGCCTTTGGTATCGGTTACGGTTACGGAATACTCTCCAGCTATCAGTCCGTCGGGGGTTTCACCACTCAATCCGGGGGTATTCCATTTAATGTCGTAGGGGCGTTTGCCTCCGGCAATACTCAGCTGAAGGGAAGCTTTATCGAGTCCGCCGCACTTGATCGGATTTTTCTCCTGTAAGGAAACGGTGAGTTCGGTAATATTTTCCGTGATGGTAACACTGCCTACCGCAGTACATCCATTTCCATCCGTAACCGTGACTTTACTTACGCCGGGGCCGAGTTTAAGGGCCGTATTGCTGCTTTCGCCGCTTTCCCACTGGAAAATGTAATTGCCGCTACCGCCGCTCACTTTAGCCAGGGCTTTGCCGTCGGCATTGCCTGCGCTGGCTGGGTTTTGCATTTCTACTGCCACCGCCAGTGGAGCAGGAGATGAAACAGCGATGGAAGCCGTTTTGGTGGCGCCATTGGCATCTGTTACGGTCAGGGTATAGGCGCCAGCCGGAGCTGCCGGGGAGGCATCCTGTAAGGCCGGGTTACTCCAGTTGTATTTGTAGCCCGCTTTACCGCCAGTTACCTGCACTTCCAGGGTCGCTTTTTCACCTGAACATTTGATGGCCGTTTTCTCCGTGATGCTGAGCGCGAGCGGCAGGAAGGTTTCCGACATAGTGATGGAAGCCTTGGCTGTGCAGCCATTGGCATCAGTGATGGCAATTTCAGTTACGCCGGGGGCAAGTGAAACAGCATTCAAGGTTGTTTCACCATTCGCCCAGGCATAGCGATACGGAGGTGTGCCGCCAGTTACCAAGGCCTGCGCTTTGCCATCGGATTTGCCGGGACTGAGTGGAGCCTGCATTTCGGTTTTAACGCTCAATGGGGCAGGCGCTGATACAGCAATGGAGGCCGTTTTAGTGGCGCCATTGGCATCTGTTACTGTTAATACATAAGTGCCGGCAGGGGCAGATGGAGAGGCATCCTGCAGGGCCGGGTTATTCCAGTTGTATTTATAGCCTGCTTTGCCACCAGATACCTGGGCTTCCAGGGTGGCTTTTTCACCGGCACATTTGATGCTGGACTTTTCCGTGATGCTGAGCGTGAGCGGCATAAAGGTTTCCGACATGCTGATGGATGACTTTGCTGTGCATCCGTTGGCATCTGTTATGGCAATTTCGGTAACACCTGGAGCGAGTGAAACCGCGTTCATACTGGTTTCGCCGTTTGCCCAGGCATACCGATATGGAGGTGTGCCACCGGTTACTACAGCCTGCGCTTTGCCATCGGATTTGCCGGGACTCAATGGCGCCTGCATTTCGGTTTTAACCACCAGGGCAGCTGGCGCCGTCAGGACTACTGCGGCAGTTTGGATTTTGCCGTTGGCATCTGTTACCGTTACGGTATAATTGCCGGCGCCGGCCGTTGGGGCATTTCCGGATAAGGCCGGATTGCTCCAGGCATATTTGTACCCGGCTTTGCCACCGGAAACCTGTACTTCCAGGGTTGCTTTATCGCTGGCGCACTTAATGGAGGTTTTTTCCACGATATTAACCAACAGCGCCTCAAAGGTTTCTGCCAGAGTTGCAGAGCCCGTTGCCGTGCAACCATTGGCATCGGTGATGGTTACCTTGCTTACACCGGCAGGCAGCGCAGCCGCAGTGCTGGTGTTTTCTCCATTCGACCAGATCATGGTATAAGGCCCTGTTCCTCCGATGGGTTTAACCACCGCTTTGCCGTCGGATTTACCGGGGCTCAATGCGGAAAGGACTTCAACCGTACAAGCCAGCGGCGCAGGGGCAGATACTACTAGAGACGCTGTTTTGGTAGCGCCGGCAGCATCGGTTACTGTCAGTTGGTAATTGCCCGGGCCAGCGGTTGGCTTGTCGCCTGTTAGGGCAGCATTATTCCATTTATAGGTGTAATTCGCTTTCCCACCTTTCACCAGCACTTCCAGTGCGGCTTTGTCGCCAGTACATTTGATGGGTGTTTTTTCTGAAATACTTACTTCGAGGGGCACCACTTCTTCGGTCATCATAACGCTGGCCGTTGCGGTGCAGCCGTTTTCATCCGTAACGGTTACTTTGTGCAAGCCGGCGGTGAGTTTAAGCGTTGCAGCGGTTATTTCACCATTATCCCACAGAAAACTGTGTCCAACAGCTCCTCCGGCAGTGCTGCAAAGGGCTTTACCATCAGCTCCGCCCGGACTTACCACGCCCTGCGCAAACGCAGAAGCGGTAAGTGGTTGTGGCGATTTTACGCGGATAGCGGCTGTTTGAGTGCTGCTGGCGCCATCGGTAACGGTTACGGTGTAATCGCCGGCAGGAACCTCCGCTGGTTCTTTGCCGATAAGTGCCGGGTTGCTCCAGGCGTACTTGAAAGCGCCTTTTCCACCTTTTGCTTCTACTTTCAGGGCCGATTTTTGGCCATGGCAGAGGATTTTTCCGGTTTCAGTGATACTTACGGTGAGGGTCAGGACATTTTCCGGAATGACAAAATTGGCGGTTCCGGAGCAGCCGTTGGCATCCGTAACGGTTAAAACGTGGTTGCCGGGCGGCAGTTTGGTGGCTGCAAATACGGTTTCACCATTATCCCATTTAAAGAAAAACGCACCCGTTCCGCCTTTGGCCTGAGCCAGGGCTTTGCCGTCGGTGCCGCCCGTGCTGGCAGGCGCCTGTACGAGGGCTGAAACCACCAGGGCATCAGGCTGCTTTAGGTTGATAACGGCCGTGCAGGTAGCTTTGGTGGCATCTGTTACGGTTACTGTGTAATCGCCGGCAGGAACGTTTATCGGATTTTCGCCGGTAATGGTTGGCTTATTCCACACAACGGAATAGGGCTTTTTGCCTCCTTTGATATCTACCGTTACCGCGCCTTCTCCGCCAAAACACTTGATTTTAGTTTTTTCAACCAGCGCGGCAGATACCGGTTGAGCAACTTCTGATATAGTTACTTTCAGTATCACCGTACATCCT
>JAEUUS010000616.1 GCA_016787545.1 Saprospiraceae bacterium | reverse complement strand
CCGATATAGTTTTTCAGACACCACAACCGGTTCGCCAGCAACATATGGCCTGGTATTTACCGTGCCAATGATATACGGTTGCCCGTTGTTTCCGGTGGCCCTGATATTGTACACCTTGCCTGCAGCCAACGTTTGCGAGCTTGTTTTTCCACCAGATACACTTAGCGTGGAAACTTCTGCCGCATTGCTCTGGTTTACCAATTGCACGCTGGTGGGCGTCATGGCTGTTTCCATAAACTCAATTTCTACAGAAAGTCCATCCGAGTATACAATAACTGAACTGGACTTCACCAATGGTGTTTGAACGGTGTTGGTTTGAAACATAGCTGCAATAGCCGGATCTGGTGTAATAGTGGCCCCTGGTTCCGGATCTTCTGAATTTGGATCCTGGGCGTGTATTTGACTCATGGCCAGGCTGTACAGCAGAAGGCAACATAATATTTTGATGTATGAGAATTTCATTGGTTGGTAGTTTATCGTCATCTTGCCTACTCTATACGCTTTTCGGCTACCGCGTCCGTACTCTGTTGCTGGATTTTCCGGAGGTTCTCCCTATAACTCTAAATCCGTTTGGCAATCTTGTAAGCCGCTGGTGGAATGACATTATTCCCGCAACTGATAGTAGCTGTGCCGGCAGGCGCAGCTCCCCTTGCATGAATAATACCTGCTACCACCGGTGTTGCTTGTGACGTACCGGTAAGGGTGGCATATCCGCCATTTTTATAGGTGGAATACACATTCTGACCCGTGGCTACCCAGTCTACTACTGCGGTGCTCCAGTTAGGTCCATAATAGCAGGTTTTGCTGCAGCTCATGGCGCCTACCGTATACACCTTCGGACCATTGATACAACCTGGTGAACATTGTGCGGCATTATTGGCGTTGTTGCCAGAAGCAATACACACCCAGGTGCCGGAAGCTCCAAGATTTTTAACCGCGTTTTTTAACGGAAGATTGGAATTCTCACAATTGGCTATTGGAAAGGCGCCAATACTCATATTGACAACATCGTTCGCTTTGTCATAGGCTGCCACATGGTTTAAACCCTGAACGATGTACGACATGGAGCCGCCTACACCTGAATTAGGAAGCACTTTTACCGGAACCACCTTGGCTCCAGCAGATACCCCCACAATGCCAATACTGTTGTTTTTGGCAGCGGCAATACCAGCCACATGGGTGCCGTGTCCGTTGCCGTCTTCCACGGTTTGACCCGGAATGAAGGACTTCGCATAAGGGGTTACGGCATGTACGTTTAAGTCGGGATGGTCGGTGTCAATGCCAGTATCCAATATCCAAATCCAGGTTTTTTTGCTTGAGCCGTCTGCGGAGCCGCCTGCATTGTTGATGGCGCATGGCGTGGTCTGTCCTTCCGGTGAAAATTCCTCTGGAATTCCCTGATCCTGCGCAGGATTCCCACTGATGTAGTAATCCTGATATACACCCTCTACCAGTGGGTTGCCGGATAATTGAGCTACCTGTTGTGGACTAAGGATCGCAGAAAAACCCACCAGTACATCCGCGTAATCGGCCAGAACATTTGCCGGAGCGATCCCTGCTGCATTGCGCAGATTGGATAACAACACCAGATTTTGCAAGCGTTTGGCATTATTTTCCTGATAGGCCGTTTCGCGGTCTTCGCTAACGGTTTCCTGCAATGCAACCGGTGTGGCAGCATTTTCCTTGAGCAATACAATGTACTGTCCGGGAATCGGGCCTTCTGTTTGAGCCGACGCGCTGCAAATGGTTAAAAGCATGATAAAAAGGTTGATGAAACGTGTTTTCATTGTTTAATTGGAATAAAATGATGCCTACTCTGTACGCTTTTCGGCTAACGCGGCCGTACTCTTTTAAAGGATTTTCCGGCTCACTCCAGTATCCTTAAGTAGTCTGTGGCACATTGTCCACTATGTCTTGGTTGTAAATTATTCCATCATTCATGGATCCATTTCCCGATAAACCGCTTGTCTCCAGCCTCAAAATGCACCCAATAGGTTCCTTTCTGAAGTAATTGGACAGTTGTTCCCGGCTGATAATCCGCATCCCACACAAGCTGACCCAGACTTGTATAAATCCGCAATTTGCCCACCTGATTTATTCCTTGCAGGTTTAAAAGCCCATTGACGGAAGGGTTTGGGCTGAACGACAAGGGCTGAATTTCTGGTTCCGGCACTCCAACCGTACCATTCAGTCGAAAAGCCCCGATCCATTCGGACGAAAAGCCTCTGGAAAAATGTAGTACAAGGGTGCTGTCGTTCCGAAAAAAGCCGTGCGTTGCCACAGGGCCATCGTCGGCGCCGGTGTGGTCATAAGTCCAGGTCCAGGCCTCTGAACCATCTTCAGGATTACATTTGATCACCAGCACACGGGCTTTGGTTTCGATAGCATTGATGTTTTCACGCCAACCGCCGATCAAGTACAAATCGCCGTTTTTTTCCAATATGTTATAAGCTGCGCTAACTGGCGAATAACCTATTTGCTTTTGGAAAACAATTTCACCTGAAGTGTTCAAGCGGACAAAAAATCCGTATTCGCCAGTCAGAAATATGTCATTGGCTGCATCGGCATACACGTTTTGAATAGAGGAAAGTGCGGGCAGTGGTATGGTTCTGGACCACGACAGTGCTCCCGACACCGGATTCAGGGCATAGACTGCTCCTTCTCCTGATTCCAGATCACTGGTGGTAATGATTAACTGCCCGGATGGAGTAAACGTGGAGGCATATGGGAGTATCAGTGAGCTGGTTTGTGGAATAATATGAACGTTTTCGCTCAGCAGTTGCCCGGTAGGATCAAGTAGCCACCAGCCAAAACCGGTGGACACCCCCTGAATAGAAATCTGCCCGAAAGTAAAAGCCAGGGAGTTGCCCTGCTTTACAATCTGATAAGGAAATCTGTAGCCGCTGAACGGATAGTTTTTTTGCCAAACTACGGCTCCATTTGCCTGATACTTAACCAGTTGCATTTGGTCGATGTTTTCATTTGTGCCCATCACATAATAGCAGTTTTCGGCGGGATCGTACAGAGAAGAGCCCAGCAGCGAAACCTCCGGTAGCGGGGTGTACGAGATCCCTGTACCATCATCCGCCATACTTCCAAAAACGGTCTTCCCGTCCTCATCCGTGCCAACCATTGTGATTTTGCCTTCCGGCCCATGCAGGTTGTAGGGGGAGATCGATATTTGCCTGGTCCAGAGGGTCGACAAACCTTGAGTGTGGCCGCTTATTGAGAGCAAGATTACTCCGGGTAACAGAATTACAATTTTCCTGATGGCGCTAAGGGTAGAGGTCAAATGAACAATGGTCAGCATACGGAATGAGTGTTTATGAAACATGAAAAGAGTTACAAGTTAAAATAGCTCTCAATTCGGTTATTCATATCTTGAAAATCGGGAAGTTTGAGGGCGCCAGCTAAAAGGATATGGAGCTTTTTCCCGCCAAACCACTTATGATCGCAGAATGAAATGATTCCGGTGCCAGCGCCGCCAAAGGATTCGGCTCTGTTGCGGAAGTTGCCCAGGTTCGGCCAAAAGTTGCCGGTACAAAACTTGCTCGCTCCCTTGTATTCCGGCAAATCATAGAAGTTGGCAAACAAAACACTGGTAGATTGCCCCTGACTGAAGGCGCCTGGTAATACAGTTTGAATGTATTGCTGCAGATCAACCGGCAATGTTGCGCCTTCCTCCAAATCCAGATATCCATGAGATTGTGCAAATTGATAAATCTGATTCAGCGCTGTGTTGCGCTGTATTAATGCTGCTCCTCCCGGCAACGCAGTGGCCCATGTGTCAAAGGCCTGCTCACTGGTGAAATAATAGGCGTTCTGGGCATCCGCGATACCAATGGCTTTAATATCAGTGCGCTGACTCAAATCTTCGGTCGTGACAACACCATTGAGGTATTTGGTCATTTGCGCAAGGTTCAGCACTGTTTCCTGTGCATAACTGGTAGCCTGTAGGCAAAGTGCGAGCATAAGGGTACAAATCAGTTGAAGTTTCATTTCTAAATGGTTTAATGAAGTTGTTTTTGCCTACTCTGTACGCTTTTCGGCTAACGCGGCCGTACTCTGTTTGCGGATTTTCCGGCGTTCTCCTGGTTTTTTGGCGCTTATCCCACCATCGGAATCCCGGCAAATGCGGGATTCCTGGTGGGCAAGGACATTTGGTTCCCTGGGGGACAGGGTAAGCGTGGTATGATGTTTTCAAGACGCTTTTGGGGCGGTGAATTGCCCTGTGCCGGCTCGCAGATCTTGCGACTTACGAGCGCGGCATCAGGGACTATCCTGGATGATTATGGCCGAGGTAATATTGGGTCTGAACAGAACCACCCAACTTTCCAGAATAAAGACCAGCGGGTGACGGCCGGCAGGAATTTCTATGTCGAAACCAAATACAAAAGCAGGAAGTACCAAGGGCTCCGCCAGCTCAAACCAGGTTGCACCCATCAGTAATTTGGCCTGAACCGAAACCATTGCACTGAGTGGAAAAAATGCCATGATGGCGCCACTATCCAGTATGGTCAACTTGGCATAAGCACATATACTTGCTTCTGAGGTTGATTCCAATATTCCAATGGATTTTCGGTCCAGTACCGTTAATGTGTACAGATCAGTTCCCTCCATCCGGGTGCGAACCCAAACAGATCCCCGGGTTTTTCTGATGTGTTTACCGGCAGCAACCGGCGTAGCTAAGCGTGTCATGAGCAAGGGTTGTTCCTGTGGAGACAAAGGTGTGGTTTCAGCTTTTGCAGAGGTTCCGACACTTGTGCAGGGTTTTGATGAAAATTTTGGCGCAAAAACAAAGAGGTTTTAACTGTAAAGCGTTTGTTGTCAGTGTTTTATGCGCTATTCAAATGTTCGCTAAACCTGCATTTCGGCATACCTCAATGTCGGTTCCGATAATTTGACCGGTTTTGGCACATTGAGGGGGCCTGGAAATCCAATTTTGATTAAGCCTGGAAGCAGCAATAAGGGTGTAAAGAAGGTTCATAGAGCAATGGTTTTTTATAGCCGTTTAACCGGCCGGTGAAAAATGAAGCGTGTTTGATGAGACAAAAGTGGGGCGGGTTTCCAGAGGTGTTTGCGACAGTTGGCGGCTGATATTTTTTACGAAAAAGCCGTAGCCTTATTTTTGATAATGACTATAATTGTTTGATTTTCAATATTTTGTATCCTTTTTATATGTGATGTTTTTGTTCGCAAAAAATCGAAACTCAAAGACGCATTGTCGGCTTTTTCACTTGAATGTCAGTGTGTTATCAAAGGAACCATCCCTTCAAACTGTTACCAAAAAGCGCTGAATATTTACCGGTAGGAATTCAAAGAAGGCATCCAGACCGCATCCTGATCTGTGTGGCCGGAGAATAGAGGCCAAAAAGTGTTATAAATTTCCAGATTATAATAAGGACACCTTTATCCCATCATCAAAACCTTCTGTATATGATTAAGGAGCTTATAGAATTGGTAACTTTGGTAGAGCATACCATGCCACAACACGAGGCCATGCTTGGTTTTTTGTCGAGGAACAACAATGATGTGCTCAAACTTTTCCATGCCATACAAATAAACCAATTTCGCACGGAAGCGGAGGCTATTGAAAAAGCCAGGGTAGGTGAACGCACCAAATTCCGGCAGGTAGCCCGGGATTTGCTCAGGTGCTTAGAGCAAATGGTGCTGCATATTGGCGCTGAAAAACCTATGTCAGACAACCTTACTCAAGGCCGCATTCGTGGTTTTCAACTGATGGCAGTAGCGAAATCATCTGGTCCATTAGCCTGTAAAAATGCTGGGAAAAAGGCGGCGGAAGAGTTACTGCAACTGGGTTTGCAATATGCCCGCCCGGAATTTGTGGTGGAAGCCGCAAAAGTGCTGATGGATTATGTTTCTGTAGCAGGCGATGACCTGAAAGAATATAGCGCTTATCTGGAGCTGTATGATACCCATAATCAGTGGCGGTTGCTGGAGGAAAAAGCCCAGATGTATTACAATCAGGTTAAGATTCCATACGCTAAAAAGAAAAGTATTCAGAAAGGCCTGGCCGAAAAAGCCGGCGAATTTCTGGCCGATCTGGAGCCTTATGTTGGCGTGGCATTATCGCATAGTTTTCATGTGTGCTACTACCACCTGAAATCCTATCAACTTACCATCCTGGGCGATATGCGGAAGGCCTCCAAAGTGCACGAAGAGGCCATTGCCTATTTCGCGTCGCGGACCTACCCCTGTCAGCATTCCCTGAATGTTTTCCACTACCTGGAAATTGCCAATTGCGTTTACCTGGGTCGTTATGAACTCGGCGGTTTCCATTTTACCCAGGCGCTGGAATACAGCAGTCCGGGCAATGTTAACTGGTTTAATACCCTGGAATTGGGTTTTTACCTGCGCATGCACGAACAGGATTATGTTGGTGCGGCTGCGGTTTGGTATCAGGCCACGCACCATAAGCGTTTTGCGGTATTGCGTGAAGCCCAAAGGGAAACCTGGCATGTCATGGGTGCTTATTTGTTTATCATTCAACAACTTACAGGCGTATTTATTCCGGAATCCCATATGCCCAAGGTGAAAAGCCGCAAATTCCGAAATGAAATCAAAGACCTTGCGCAGGATAAAATGGGGATGAATATTGCCGTACTTGCTGCCGAAGTACTGTTGCTTTTTGTAGAAGAAAGGGATGATGAAATGTGGGATCGTATTGCCGCCATGGAGAAATACCGCGAGCGTTACCTGCGCAACAGCGAAGAAACCCATCGCTCTCAGTTGTTTATCAAAATGCTCACCATCCTTTCCAGGTACCATTACGATCGCGATCGTTTCCTTTCACGGGCAGAGCCCTACCTGGCCGAACTGCGCGCCGCGCCACTTCAACTCAGCAACCAGGCCCATGAATTGGAAATTGTACCTTACGAACATCTGATCCGGGCCATCGCCAGGCACCTCAATCGCCGCTGGGGACATAAAGGAGAGCTGCCGGAGTTTTTTATGATAGGTTCGCCTGGGGTTGTTAGATAATTTTTGATTTACGATTTTCGATTACATGATTGGCGATTTGCGATTGGATTTGAGATTGAGGATTTGCGAAAGCTGTTCACAAATCGCCAATCTTAAATCCAATCGCAAATCGCCAATCATGTAATCGAAAATCATAAATCAAAAATCAGCCTCACACCGGATCCACATCCACGACCACCTGTACCTGTCCCCAGCCGGGTTTGCCCAGCATGATTTCTGTGGTATGACGGATCAAGCCTTTGGCGGTATTGATCACTGGCGCAGATTTTTCCAGCTTGAGCATAATATCCTGCCCGAAGTAATTCCGGATTCGCGCAATATTGGGAATCACTGGTCCCAGCACTCGGTCGCCAAGTTTGGCGCGCAGGGTCTTGGCATAAAACGACGCAGCTTCGTTCACGATTTTGGGTTCCTTGTGCCGCAACTCCAGGTGAATCAGCCGGTAAAACGGCGGGTACTTAAACGTCATACGTTCCTGCAATTCCCGCTGAACAAAGGTGTGAAAATCATGCTCCAAAACCTCCTTCAGCACCGGATGTTTCGGGTCAAAAGCCTGAATCAGCACCAGACCGCGCTTGTTTTTGCGCCCGGCCCGGCCCGCCACCTGGGTCAGCAAATGAAACGCGCGTTCCCCCGAACGGAAATCGGGAAATTTGGTCATCCCGTCGGCGCCTAGTACACCCACCAGTCCCACATTATCAAAATCAAGTCCTTTGGTCACCATCTGTGTGCCCACCAGAATATCGAGCCTTTTTTCTTCAAAATCGTTGAGTATTGCGCTCAGATTGCTTTTGGTGCCGGCCGTATCCAGGTCCATCCTGCCTATCCGGGCATTGGGCAGAAACAGCTTGAGCTCGTCTTCAATTTTTTCTGTTCCAAAACCCTTGAACGTGATCTTCCCAGAACCGCAGGCCGGACACACCTGCACCGGTTCCTGCACATAGCCACAATAATGACAGCGCAGCCGGTGAGTATGTTTGTGGTAGGTAAGACTCACATCGCAATAGCGGCACATGGCGTTCCAGCCGCACACCTCGCACTCGAGCATGGGCGCGTACCCTCGACGGTTTTGAAACAAAATGGCCTGCTCGCCATTGTCGAGCGCGCGTTGCAGATTTTCCAGCAGGGGCTTGGAAAAAATACTCTGCATTTGCCGGTATTTCATCTGCTCGCGCAGGTCAATGGTTTGTACCACCGGCAATTCCAGGCCTCCAAAACGCTCCGGCATGGTTACCAGGCCATATTTCCCGGTCTCCACATTGTGCCAGGTTTCCAGCGCAGGGGTGGCAGTGCCCAAAACCGTTTTAGCGCCATACAAACCAGCCAGGTAAATGGCCGTATCGCGGGCATGATAGCGCGGCGCCGGGTCGTATTGTTTAAAAGAGGGGTCGTGTTCTTCATCCACGATCACCAGTCCGAGCTGCTTGTAAGGCAAGAACAAACCACTGCGGGCCGCCAGGATCACCGGTTTTCCGGCCGCTGCCGCTTTCCATACCTCCACTCTTTCCTGGGTGTTGATCTTGGAATGATACACCGAAATATCGTTTCCAAAAACCTTTTCCAGTCGCTGTATGATCTGGGTAGTCAGCCCTATTTCAGGCAATAAATACAATACTTGCTGACCATTTCGGATGGCTTCCCGCATGAGTTCCACATACACACGAGTTTTGCCGGAACCGGTTACGCCGTGCAGCAGGGTCACCTTGGTGTCTTTGGCCGAAAGATTTTCAAGCTCCTGAACTGCTTTTTCCTGCTGTGCACTGAGCGTGTCGGCTTCGGTGAGTTCATCTTCGTAACCGCCTATTCTACTCACCTCCCGGGCGTATTTTTCCAGAATGCCTTTTTTAATGAGGGTGTTCAGCGAGGCTTCTGTGACATCCGCTTTGTACAAAACCTCCTGTTTGAGCACCATGGGCTGACGTTTTTCCAGTGCCAGATAGGCCATCAGGATTTCCAGCTGACGCTCTTTACCGCTCAGGTCGTTCATCACCTGACGCAGCAGTTCCGGTTGGGAGCGGTAGGGCTCTGCCAGGCGCAGGGCGCTTACTTTTTTAGGTTTGAACTTTTCCTGTAATTCCTCCCGAACGAACAAAACGCCCTTGTTGAGCAATCGCTGAATGACCGGGAAAACGGTTTTTTTGTTCAGGATTTTCCGGGCGTCTTCCACCTCTATTTCATGCTGAATTTGCAGCGCTTCAGCAATCAGGTATTCCTCATCGTCGAGATCGGAAAAGTTGTCGCCATGCTGGTCGTTGAAAACCAGTCGGGTTTCGCTGGTGAGTTTAAGGTGGCCGGGCAGGGCGGCGCTCATCACTTCACCCAAGGTGCAACAGTAGTAATCAGCCATCCAGTCCCAGAGCCTGAACTGCTGTGGGGTAACCACGGTTACTTCATCGAGTACCGAAAGAATGGGCTTTACTTCATAACCGGGCGCCTGCTCATGCACCCGTTCTACCAGTCCGCTATACCGTTTGCTGCGGCCAAACTGAACTTCCACACGCACACCGGGTTGAATAAGCCTTGCCACCGATTCCGGTACGGAATAAGTGTAGGTGCGTTTGGGAAGTGCCAGGGGGAGAATGATGTCGGCGTACATAGTGCGCATCAGTTGAATGGATGCTGCGCACGGGTATCGAAAATCGAAATAATCAGCAAGGAGTCTTCACTTGCTTCGTAAACCAATGCGAGATTTTTAGTTAAAATACAACGTCTGAATTTAGGGAATTTTCTGCTGGGAGGGCATAGATACCTGAACTGGCGTAAGTTGCTGATCAGTGATTCCATTTTATCATCCAAGGCAATTGCCAGATCAGCTGATTGTTCATAAAGTGTTTTCAAAATTGCCAAATAATCATCCTTAGCGGTCTCCGTCCAATGGATTGAAGTCATAAAAGGATGGGTTATTTTTTCAGTAATTGGTTGATTTCAAGCCTAACTTGTTGGTGAGTTAAGGTTTTTTGGTTTTGAGCGCATTCAAGACCTTGAGTAACTTTTCTTTTCTCTTCATCTGTTATAAGATCCCACCAGTCTTTCTCACCTTTCATAGTTGAAAGAAAAGCAATGGCTTGCTGTAACAAAAGTGGATCGTCAGTTTCTACGATCATCTTAAGCAAACTGTTTTTCAATTCAAGGACTGACATGCCGTAATTTTTTAGCAAAGTTAGGTGTAAAATTTTAAAAGTGCAACAACCGGTAACACCTTGGCTTTTGACAAATTATTGATGTAAAAGGAAATTTGAAGACTTTGAAATGGCTTCCCCTCACTGCCATTTCCTACTTTTGCGTTCAACCTGATTTTATGCAACAAATAGACGTTATACTCGGCCTCCAGTGGGGCGATGAAGGAAAAGGTAAAATCGTGGATTACTTGGCCACGGAATACGACATGGTTGCCCGTTTCCAGGGCGGACCCAATGCCGGACACACCCTGAAATTTGGCGGTAAAAAATACGTGCTGCACACGGTTCCCTCCGGTATTTTCCGGGAAAACCTGCAAAATCTGATCGGAAATGGGGTGGTATTGGATCCCGTTACGTTTCAGCGCGAACTCCGCTCCCTTGAAGAAAGCGGGGTAGAATTTAGTCGCAGGCTCTTTGTTTCCCGAAAGGCGCACCTGATTCTGCCTACCCACCGCTGGCTCGATGCTGCCAGCGAAGCCCACAAAGGCAAAGCTAAAATTGGTTCTACCCTGAAAGGTATCGGACCTACCTATATGGATAAAACGGGTCGGAATGGCCTGCGCATAGGCGACATTGAATCGCCGGCTTTCCGCGAACAATATGAAACGCTGAAAACCAAACACCTGGAGCTGCTCAAGATTTACGCCCCGGTGGAATTCGATCTCGAAACCGCTGAACGCGAATGGTTTGAGAGCCTGGATACCCTGCGCAAACTCCCGATGGTAGACAGCGAATATTTTGTGAACGATGCCATTTCAAGCGGCAAACGGGTGCTGGCAGAAGGCGCTCAGGGCAGTATGCTGGACATTGATTTCGGCACCTATCCGTTTGTAACGTCCAGCAATACCGTTACTGCCGGGGTTTGCACCGGTTTGGGTGTGGCTCCGCAGCGTATTGGCAAAGTCATTGGCATTTCCAAAGCCTATTGCACCCGCGTGGGAAGCGGTCCGTTCCCTACCGAAGAAGACAACGAAACCGGCGAACTCTTGCGCAAAGAAGGTATGGAGTTTGGCGCCACCACCGGCCGGCCGCGCCGCTGTGGCTGGATTGATTTGCCACAATTGCGCTACACCATGCTGATCAATGGTGTGACCGAGATCTGCATGACCAAAATTGACGTGCTCAATATCTTCAACGAAATTGCCGCCGCCACCCACTACCAATACGACGGCAAAACCACCACTCACCTCCCATTTGATCTGTGCCAGACAGAGGTAGCCCCTCTGCTCAAAAAATACAAAGGCTGGAATTGCTCCCTCGACGATGTTCGCAGCTTCGAGCAGCTCCCCACCGAAGCCCGCGAATACCTGGAAGACCTCGAAAATTTACTCGGCGTACCCTTCAACATGATCTCCACCGGCCCGGAAAGAGAGAAGTTGATCATACGGTAGACGGTGGACGGTAGACGGCCTACGGTGGACGGTGGCGGTGCTCCTGGCATTTATTCTTTAGTTTACGGTTAACGAACAAATGCCAGGAGCAACGCCACCGTCTACCGTAGGCCGTCTACCGTCCACCGTAAGCCGTCCACCGTCCACCGTCAATATGAAAGCAACCATCATCGGAGGAGGCATCATCGGTTTGAGTACCGCGTATTACCTGCAGCAGGAAGGCTGGGAGGTAACCATTTTGGAGCGCGGCGACCTCACCGACGGGTGTTCTTTTGGCAATATGGGCTATTTATCGCCCTCGCATTTTGCACCACTGGCGCAGCCGGGCGTGGTGAGCCAGGGCATTATGTGGATGTTCCGGCAAAAAAGCCCGTTTTATGTTCGCCCGGCCCTGAGCCGAAATTTACTGGATTGGGGCCTGAAATTCGTGCGCGCCTGCACGACTGAAAATGTAGCCCGCGGCGCCAGACCCATGGCAGAGTTGCTGCTGTTGTCGAGAGACCTCACCGCCGCCTGGCAGCAAAGCGGCGAAATGCAGTTTGAATTTACCCCAACTGGTTGTATCAACTACTTCCAAACCGCCAAATACGAAAAAGGCGAACTGGAAAACGTGCGTATGGGTCATGATCTGGGCCTGAAAATCATGGTACTCAGTCGCGAGGAGTGTCAGGCCATGGAGCCGGAACTGCAGCCCGAGGTGCGCGGCGGCGCATGGTATCAGGACGATGCCATTTTGTATCCCAACGAACTCATGCGGCAGTTGGCAAACCTGCTGGAAAATCGCGGTGTAAAAATCCTCCGGAATACCGAGGTGGTGAGTGTGCAAAAACAACAGGGGAAAATATCGGCGCTGGAATACCGCACGGCAGAGCCAACGTCCAGACCTGCAAGGTTTCAAAAACCTTACAGGTCTGAAACCCCAATGCCCGGCAGTGGCGAACAGCACACCATCCAATCAGATCTTTTTGTGTTGGCTGCCGGCTCCTGGTCGCAACCCATAGCCAAAATGGCCGGAGAATACCTGCCCATGATGCCCGGCAAAGGTTATTCCATGACGGTGGATATTGAGCATCAACCCCTGCGGCATCCCTGTATTTTGCTGGAAGCCAAAGTAGCCATTACGCCCTGGGCCAAACGCCTGCGCATTGGCAGTACCATGGAAATTGGCGCGGTGAACGACCGGATTTTGGTACCCCGCGTGCAAGGCATCCTGGAAGCCGTGCCGCGTTTCTTCCCGGCATACGCCCAGGAACCTGGTTTTGTCAAGCTGTCAGATCCCGAAATGCTGCAAAAACACCTCCGGGAGCGGGTTTGGTACGGATTCCGGCCTTTATCTACCGATGGACTGCCCTATATTGGGTTTGCGCCCAAAACAGCTAATTTGATGATCGCCACCGGCCATGCCATGCTGGGTTTGAGCATGGCCGCCGCTACGGGCAAACTCGTATCTGAAATGGCTTCCGGAAAGTCTACGAGTATGGATGTGCAGGCTTTTGGGTTGGGAAGGCTTGGGTGAATGTTATTTAGTGACGGGGTGACTGCCAGTTACCCCGTCACTAAATAACATTCACCCAAGCCGCATGGCAATATTACATGGGTTGTCATCCCGTGAAACGGGACCTACACAAGCCCGGCTACTCGGAATCCAACTACTACTAATGAGGTGATTTGGTTTTGAAGATTACTTAGGGGGAATGTTGAATATCCAACGAGGAAAAAATCTCCAACATCCAACAAGTAATTTCCTACTCCTGCATAATTTCAAACTCAACACGACGGTTTTTTTGCCGTCCGGATTCTGTCGAATTGTCTGCTTTGGGTTTAGATGCGCCAAAACCTTCCCAAGACACTTGCTTTTTCTCCAAACCTTTTGAAATTAAGTAGTTACGGACCGCCTTTGCTCTTTCATTGGATAACTTCTGATTGTACTCCATACTGCCTTGATTATCTGTATGGCCATTAATTCTAATGCGAATATCTTTGCCACCTATCAATAATGCTAAGGAATCCAGGGAAGCAAATGACCGTTCTGACAATACCGATTTATCAGTTTCAAAATAGACGTGATCCAAAGGAATAATTGAGCCAGGCTTTTTTAGCACTTCAGTTATTAATCCGTCTGAAAAACCAACTTTCCTGATTTGGATATCATCTACTAAAACATAGCCGCTGGAAGCCATGGGGGCATTTTGCGCCATCGGACGGAATTGACCGACGTAAATATATCGGAAAGGCTTATCCGGGGTAAAGTACCCGGAAACCTTTTTCCATTTCTTATCCAACCAGAACCTGTCACCACAACGAAGTTGCGGGGAGCCTACGATGAAATTTTTGTTTTTGGCTATCTGAATGGTATCGCTCAAGAGAATGCCAAAATCAGGGTTAAGGTACCCCGGAATACATCCGGATGGAATACCCTGGAACGAAGTCATAAAATCAACGGCTGGTCGTTTGATCCAAAATTCGATCAAATAAGTAGTGTTGGCATCCATTTCTACATCCAATTTGGCATAAACACATTCTGCCCAGTTCGTTTCAATGACGAGACCTAACATGCTGAGGCCGGAATGATTTTCTCCAAATAGTATATTGGCTTTTCGAAAAAACGGAGCCACATAATCAGGTGTAGTAGTGTTTGGCACTATCCAATCTTTTACACAATTGGTAAAGTCTTCCGGGCCCTGACTAAACCCCTTTGGAAAAGTCTTATACTTTTCAAACCCGGGATTTGGTACAATATTTTGACTAAAAGCATTGATAGACAATGTGATACACAATAAAATTGGAAGGTGTTTCATAGATCAGGGCATTAAGATTTTGCTAATAATTCAGGCAGTTCAAACGTCGCGGCCACCAGGTGTCATCCCGAATTTTTGCCGCGGCTCTGGTTTGGTTTTTGGCTTTGTGCGGTAGACCTCGGCAGAGGTCTAACCTTTGTAGCAACATGGTTTAGATGATATTAGGACCTCGCAAGAGGTCCAACCTCGCGACGTCAGTTGGACCTCTTGCGAGGTCTAAGGTACCAAATATCGCGAAGCTACCCTCATCCCAAGCCCAGCGTGGGTTGGGCTTGGGATGAGGGTAGCTTCGCGATAGAATTGACCAATTCCAACCCTTTTTGCCATCGTAATTTTTGTCATTTTTAAACCTACTCAGGAAGTGGTTATCAAATGACCCAAAACGCCACGAACATGATCAATTTCCGGTAGAGGATATATGCCAATGCATAAAAGGCAAAAAACAGGATAGATTTTATGCCCAGGGC
>JAEUUS010000610.1 GCA_016787545.1 Saprospiraceae bacterium | reverse complement strand
TTATCGGCCAAAACCAATTCCTTTCCGAACAAACAAGTTGAGCTTGTCCTTATCAAAAGTGAAGGTAGCTACGTCATCCAGGCGCAGGGTGTGCATTTCAGGTTCTTCTGTAACCCTTGCGGCCGAAACCCTGAGGTTCTGATTTTTGATGGCTTCCATCACTACCTGCCGCACCGTACGGGCATTCCCGAAGTATTTGTCCCTGAATTGATGCAGGAACGCCATATATTTACCCAGGTGTTCTCTGGCTTCTTCTTCCACCTGATATTTTTCCTGCCGGAACATATACAGTGCAATTTCCAGCAGTTCTTCCGGCGAATAATCTTCAAAACGAAGCACCTTATCGAAGCGACTGGCCAGTCCAGGGTTAGCTTTCAGGAAGCCATCCATGTTTTCCGGATAACCCGCCACAAACACGAAGAACTCGCCCCGCCTATCTTCCATCCGTTTGAGCAAGGTCTGAATAGCCTCATCGCCAAAATCGCCCTGGGTGCCGCGGGAGGCTGCTGCGCTGAGCGCATAGGCTTCATCTATAAATAATACGCCACCCAGCGCTTCTTCAATCCGTTCTGCGGTTTTTATGGCTGTTTGTCCGACAAAGCCAGCTACCAGTCCCTGCCGATCGGTTTCTACCGTATGACCGCGTTCCAGTACGCCAAGAGCCTTGTAAATCTTGGTCAGAATGCGTGCCACAGTGGTTTTGCCCGTTCCCGGGTTGCCTACAAACACCGTATGCAGGTAAAAGCGGCCCAGTACATCCCGGCCACTTTCGCGATAAAAGCGCACCAGATCCACCAATTCGCGGATATCGCGTTTGATGTTTTGCATACCAATGAGGCTATCCAACTCGTGCAGTGCATTGGTAAGCAGTTTTTCATCCACGGGAATATTCGGTAAAGCACGTTTGCGGTGTACCTGAACTTTTTCCACATCTTCACGTAATACCACTTTTAGCGCATCCGGATTGAGGTTGCGCACATTCGGCATGGCCATCAATCTAAGGCCAAGCTGAATTTTTGCTTTATCAATTAAGTCGTGCACAAACCGGGCATTGCCGAAAGCACGATCCCTGGCTCGGAAGGCCTCTGTAATCAGTTCATCAACGGTGTCTTTCGCTTCTTTGGCAAGAATGACTTCTTTTTCTCTGGCCGCATATTCCGCAATTTGGGAAAGCTCCTGTGGCAGGTAGTCGGCGAAATCAAACGTGAGTTTAAAGCGGCTGCGTAACCCCGGATTGGAATCCATGAAGGTTTTCATTTCCTTCGGGTATCCCGCCACAATAATAGCCAGATCGCCAGGACCATTAGACAGTTCCCGTACCAGAATTTCAACTACTTCACGACCGAAGTCTTTGCTGTCTTCCGGACTACGGGCAAGGGCATAAGCTTCATCAATGAATAATACACCTCCACGAGCCATTTCGATGGCATCTTTCACTTTGGGCGCGGTTTGGCCGATATACTCTCCTACCAGGTCTGAGCGATCCACTTCGTGGACATGGCCTTTGGAGAGCAACCCCATTTTTTTGTACAGTCGGCCCATCATTTTGGCCACGGTTGTTTTACCGGTCCCCGGATTGCCGATGAATACGGAATGGACGTTAATTCCGTCTTTTTCAGCAAAACCCTTTTCTTTTCTAAGTTGTAGGAACTGAATGTATTGGGCATGTTCCCGGACTTTCTGCTTCACATCTGTCAAGCCAATCAAGGCGTCCAGTTTTACTAATACCTCTTCGAATGATTCAACATCTTCAGGTTCTGGTTCCAGAAACACTTGAAGGCCCTTTTCCGGCACGTAAACAGGGTGGGTACCATAATCCCAATCTGAGCCGACATCGAAAGGCATTACTGCCAGGGTTTGGTCCATAAACACCACCTCAGCAGTGTATCTATCCCTACGCCAGGAGCCTTTGACATTGGAACCCCAGCCTGCGGTAATTTTCACCCCGTCGTCGCCTTTTTGTACGTTATGCAAGCGTACCACCTGCCCTTTGAGTTCGCGGGCATTGTTGTAAAACTTGATGAACACCTCACATTGCCAGGCTTTGCTGACAAGCACATTTTTGAGCATCAATTCAGCATAGACGTATCGGGTTTCTTCGTCAGAAAACCGTTTGAGGTAGTTTCGATCAAATTCGGGCGTATCATCGTACGGCCCCTCATACATTTTAAGAGAGGTGATTTTACAATACGGGTTATCGCCGCGACTAACTGAGCGCCCGGCATCTTCTACATAAAAGTTTTTGGAACCAACCTTTTCGCCTTCAATCCAGGCTTCCCAAACATACGCGCCCTTTTTCCAAAATACCCCTTCCTGTTTATTCCCCCACCCTTCCCGGATATATCCAATCGGATCAAACTTGCTTACCTTGCGCTGGAATGGCAGAGCACAAAGTTCTTTGCGTTGCTTTTTTACCAGATAACATCTTAGTTCTACATTTACCTCCCAATCATCAACGTCGAAAAGCTTGTTGTGAAAGGAGAGTTCAGCGTAGATATAGGAGGTCTCCAGGCGATCAAACACCTGACGATATTTCTTCTTATTATCTGCAAGCCACTCGGTAGAAGCATAGATTTTCAATTCCTTGAATTTCCAGTTCTTATGTTCCGGAGTATCACTTTGTGCAATCTGTGGGTTTTGCTCGAAATCCATAATACAGCAAAAAATTTGGAAAATGGGGCGCCAACAGCAGGCGGATTAGGCAAATGTGCGAACTTTGAAGGTAAGAACAAAATGAATTTTCCCTTTTTTGACCAATCAAGCCAACCAATGAGGGGGTTGCCTGAGTCAATAAGAGGTAAACATACCTAAAACCATATAAAGTTCACTGCCTTACTATGAAAAATGTAGCCTTGTTACTTCTTTTGTCCACTTTATCATTTAGTGGTTTTTCACAGGATTCTCTCCAACTGGATAAGAAACCACTACTCCTTATTCAAACGGGTATAGGCCTGGAATGGTTTGGAGAAAATTTAAAATCTTCTTCCCTGAGCATTGAAAGACCCTTTACTCCTTTCGTACATGTTGGACTTCAAAGCAATTTTTATTACCCCAAATACATCAATTATTACGGATCAGTGGAATTTTTGGAAGGGTATGAACTTGGCGTATTTTGCAAATATTTCCTTCACGGTAGATTTTCCGGCAAAAGGACCGGACTTTACCTTGGACCTGAAATCCGTTTTACCAAGCATAAGTTCCGGATACAGAATGATATTTTTTTCCCACCACTCCCTCAAACGCCTTTTTTGTATGCTGATAATACGAAATTAAAGGTTGCGCTTCGTTGGGGTGTGCAGCGGCAAATGGGACATGTTGTGCTAGAAATTGCCTGTCCTTTTGGTCTTTCTTTTGTTAGTTCTAATGCCGACACTTACTATCTTGAGGAAGGAATGCAGTTTGTCATGATGCCAATGTTTCAGTTAGGGTATGCTTTTTAGGTAAAAAATTGAAAAATAAAAATCAGAAAATTTATGATTCTACTATCGGCGAAATGCATCGAATTTCACACTTTTAACCATTAATTATTTTGGCAAACCAATCAATTATTTACAATTATATTGAAATTGAAAAGCAAATCGTATCTATTAAACCTCCAAAAACCATGTTAAAAATAAAATTTTGACTACCAGACTTGCACATTTCATAGAAAGCCCCATAAGTTTGCAGCATGATTTTTACGAATTCCTATAACGCTACTTGTTGTTGTTGTTGTCCGCCTACGGCTCTCCGAAGCGGTCGCAACTTCTCATGTACGCGTTGAACACAGGAATTTTTCAGCGCAATTACATCAGAAACATTTGCGCCAGAAGCCCTTCGGAAATACTCCGAAGGGCTTTTTTGTTTACCATTCAATTTTTACCCATAGCATGTCTCATTTTTTCCTTCACGCTTGTACTTGTTGTTGCTGTTGCTGTCAGGACCCACCCGCCGGGAGCTTGCACGCAGTTATTGGAGTTTAGGATAAAATTCTGACATACAATAACTTACACAGCAAAGCCCTTCGGCGAGATTCGCCGAAGGGCTTTTTCATTTTCACCAAAACGCATTCGATTATGTCTGGCTCAAACACCGTGGTATGCCCCATTTCCACAGAAAGAATGAATGAAAACGTTGTGCGACTGGTTGCCTTGCTGGTCATTGTTGTGACCCTTCTGGGCTGGATCACCAGCTCCTGGCTTGTATTCCTGTTACTGGCCATCGATTTTGGTTTGCGCGCTTTCAGTTCCGGATTTTACAGTCCTCTGCGCCGCGCAGCTCAATGGATTACTCAAAAAAGTTCCTTGGGTGTAAAACTCACCGACGCTGCGCCCAAAAAATTTGCAGCCGGAATTGGGCTCGTTTTCGGTTTCTCCATTGCGCTGGCCTTAACCCTCAAGTGGCATGCCATTGCTGCCGGATTGAGTGGAATTCTGGTGTTTTGCGCTTTCCTGGAATCGGCGCTTAGCTTTTGCGTTGGGTGTGTGGTTTACAGTCTGTTGAACCGATTTTTTGTCTTAACAGCATTAAAATAAGCCCCAAAATGCACATTTCAGCCAATATTTTACCAGAATTAAAGGAAGCTTATGCGCAACTTCAGGACGAGGGTCTGATGGCAAGGCTGATCTGGATTACTGAAAAGTTCCCGGGGCTTGCCACTTTCAGCACCAGCTTTGGCATAGAGGATCAGGTTATTGCTCACCTCATTTTCAGTCAGCTACTTCCCATTGAAGTCTTTACCCTGGATACCGGGCGGCAGTTTGCGGAAACCTATAACACCTGGAACAGAACCCTGGAACGATACGGAAAGCCCATCTCGGTGTATGCCCCGAAAGCTGAGTTGCTTGAACACTTATTGTCTTCTCAGGGTCCCAATGGGTTTTACGAATCAGTGGAAAAGCGCAAACAATGTTGCCAGGTAAGGAAAGTAGAGCCACTGACCAGGGCACTGGCTGGTAAAAAACTCTGGATCACCGGCATCCGGGCAGAACAATCGCCCAACCGGCAACATATGAGCGCCTTGGAGTGGGATGAAAAACATCAACTACTCAAGTTTCATCCCTTGTTCGACTGGTCATTTGAGCAGGTACAATCCTTCGTCAAGGAGCACAAAGTCCCCTACAACGTATTGCACGACAAAGGTTTTGTGAGCATTGGATGCGCTCCCTGCACCAGAGCTATAGCACCGGGAGAAGATTTCCGGGCAGGCAGGTGGTGGTGGGAAGATGCTTCCAAAAAAGAGTGTGGATTGCATCAGGCTAATTGACCTTTTGCTTGCAGCGAGCCACAATATATCGGCTAATCTACCCGGAAAAACCCTCAATCATTCAACAACAGCACATGTCCCGATCATTCGACTATTTAGATCATTTAGAAGCCCAGGCCATCCACATCTTGCGGGAAGTGGCCGGCCAATTTGAACGTCCCGCGTTATTGTTTTCAGGTGGAAAAGACTCCATTACCCTGGTGAGATTGGCAGAAAAAGCCTTCCGCCCTGGAAAATTTCCCTTTCCGTTGGTACACGTGGATACAGGGCACAATTTTCCGGAAGTGTTGGCGTACCGCGACCAGCTTGCGGAAAAACTTGGAGAACAATTGATTGTCAGGAAAGTAGAAGACACCATTAAGCGGCAGGGATTAACGGATGGTTCCGGAAAGTTTCCAACCCGAAATGCTCTGCAAACCTATACCCTCCTGGAGCTGATTGAAGAGTTTGAATTTGATGCCTGTATTGGCGGCGCACGCAGAGATGAAGAAAAAGCGCGCGCCAAAGAACGCATTTTCAGCATTCGCGACGAGTTCGGGGCATGGGATCCCAAGCGGCAACGCCCGGAATTGTGGGATACCTATAATGGCGCCATCCGGAAAGGCGAAAATGTGCGGGTTTTCCCCATTTCCAACTGGACTGAACTCGACGTCTGGCAGTACATCCGACGGGAACAAATTGAGTTGCCGGATATCTATTTCTCACATTCCAGGAATTGTGTGGTGATGCCTGGTGGACAATTGCTGGCAGTTACGCCTCATATTCGGCTTGATTCAGAAGATATTACGGCAGTGCGCAATGTGCGCTTCCGTACGGTTGGCGATGCCACCTGCACAGCGGCTGTAGAAAGCAGGGCAAGTACCATTGAAGACATTATTCAGGACATAATCACCACTAAAATTTCGGAAAGAGGCGCCACCCGGCTCGACGACAGGCTTTCGGAAGCCGCTATGGAAGACCGGAAAAAGAACGGCTACTTCTGAGGTGAAGGCAGGAAGAACACGAAGGCACGAAGGCACGAAGGCGCTAAGTATCATTTGGGATTGCTTTTAAATAACCCCCAATACCAAACCAAACGCCAACTCAAACACTAAAACACACAATCACTCAAACACTCATGAATATACTGAAGTTTATAACTGCCGGATCGGTAGATGATGGGAAAAGCACACTGATTGGTCGGCTACTGTTTGATTCCAAGGCAGTATCACACGATATTTTGCACACATTGGAAAGACAGAGTCGCAACAAAAATGCCGGCGATCTGGATCTTTCTTTGCTGACCGACGGATTGCGTGCAGAACGTGAGCAGGGCATCACGATTGATGTTGCTTACAAATATTTCAACACCTCCAAGCGCAAGTTCATTATTGCGGATGCGCCCGGGCACGTTCAATATACCAGAAATATGGTTACCGGCGCCAGCAATGCCGATTTGGCCATTATTCTGGTAGATGCACGCCAGGGTATTGTGGAGCAAACCCACCGCCATAGTCTGATTGCAGCCCTGATGGGCATGCCACACATCCTGGTGGCCGTGAATAAAATGGATCTGGTAGGATACGACGAGCAGGTCTTTTACAAAATCGCGCTTGACTACCAGAAACTGGCCCAAAAACTGGGCTTACAGGAAGTAAAAATCATCCCAATCAGTGCCGTAGTGGGCGACAATGTGGTGCACAAATCCAATCATACGCCCTGGTATACCGGCGAAACCCTGCTGCAACATCTGGAAACCGTAGAAATCAGTCACGACCTTCCGGAAGATCAGGCCAGATTCCAGATTCAGTACGTGATCAGGCCCGGCCACGATGATTACCACGATTACCGTGGATATGCCGGCGCCCTGCGCAGTGGTTTTTTCAAAAAAGGTGACCGTGTGCGGGTTCTCCCCTCAGGTATTGAAACCACCCTTAAAGCTATTGAAGTACACCAAAAAGAAGTAGCCGAAGCCTTTGCGCCTCAACCGGTGGTACTGCATCTGGCAGATGATATTGATGTGTCAAGAGGCGATTCCCTGATACGGATTGATGATGCACAACCTGTTGTTTCCCAGGACATTGAGCTGGAAATATGCTGGATGAGCGACCGCCCTCTTAAAGTTGGCGACCGCTACCTGCTAAGGCACAATGCTGCGCACACCAAGGCCGTAGTGAAAGAAATTTATCACCGGGTAGACGTACATTCATTCGAGCCACATGCCATTGATGCCATTCAGTTGAATGATATAGCCCGGATCAAACTGAGAACTGCTCGTCCGCTGGTGTTTGATGCTTATCGCCAAAAC
>JAEUUS010000574.1 GCA_016787545.1 Saprospiraceae bacterium | reverse complement strand
ATACAAAGCCATGAAAACCAGCCTGCAAACAGAGCTGGATGTAGCGAACGCGAGCCTCGAGAAATACGGCAAACAAATCAACGACCTCATGACGCAGCTGGCTACCTGCGAGGCTGAAAAGAATGCCGCCAAAAGCGAATCTTTCACAGCACAAAAACTCCGGGAAGAGCAAATTGCCGATTTGCGCGCACAAATTGCCGATTGCCAGGCACAACGCGACCGGCAGTCTTCCCAAATGGGTAATCTGACCCAACTCACCCAGTCTGCCAACGATAATATCAAGGAAACGCTTACCCAGCTGGAAAAAAAGGATAAATACATCCACCTGCTTCAGGCAGCCAAAACCAAGGCCGACTCCATCAACCTTGCCCTGGCGGTTAACCTGAAAAACGTATTGAAAGATGGCATTGAAGACAAGGATGTGGATGTAAAAGTTGACAAAACGGTGGTTTTTATCAATTTGTCGGATAAAATGCTGTTCCAGAGCGGCAGTTATAACCTAACCCCGCGTGCCAATCAGGTGTTGGAAAAAATTGCCGCCATCATCAATGCCCGTCCGGAGCTGGAAGTAATGGTGGAGGGATATACCGACAATGTTCCATACAACAACAACTGTCTGCAGGACAACTGGGATCTGAGTGTAAAACGTTCTACCTCCGTGGTGCGCGCCCTGCAACAGAACTTCAAAATCAATCCTAACCGACTTATCGCGGCTGGTCGCGGCGAATACAATACCCTGGCCACCAATACCACAGAAGCGGGTCGTTCTGCCAATCGCCGCACCCGTATCATCATCCTGCCCAAGCTGGACCAGTTTTATGATTTGCTGAACCCGAATAACGTACCGAACAAATAGGACGGTTGACGGCCTACGGTGGACGGTACATAATTTTGATCCATGCTGCAGTAAGCTGGATTTCCGTAGAAATTGAAGTACGTTTGCGGAGCTTGTCTTTTTTAGTGACGGGGTAACTGCCAGTCACCCCGTCACTAACCGCAGATTCGGGGAGTCGCAGAGCTGTTTAGCGCCAAGCTGTGATCCCTCTGCGTCTCTCCGCCTCTGCGGTAAAAAATAAAACACAAACCCATCACCTCCTATTCGCTACAGCATGAGCAACAACCCTAACCGCAATCCTTATCTGATCTCCTTCGCACTGGTGTGCAGCCTCTTTTTTATGTGGGGTATTGCCAATAGTTTGAATGGATCGCTGATTCGCCATTTCCAGTTTGCCCTCGATTTGAAACGCTGGCAGGCGGGTATCGTGGATTCAGCATTTTACTTTGGATACTTCGTAATGGCCATCCCGGCGGGTATTTTCATGCGGAAATGGGGCTATAAAAAAGGGATTTTGGCCGGATTACTCCTCTATGCAGGTGGAGCGCTCCTGTTTTACCCTGCGGCCGACTGGCGGATTTACGGATTTTTCCTGTTTGCCCTGTTTACCATTGCCTCCGGACTGGCGTTTTTGGAAACAGCGGCCAACCTTTATGTTACGGTGTTAGGCTCCAAAGAAGAAGCTGCCTGGCGCATCAATTTTGCCCAATCCTTCAATGGCATCAGTATCATTTTAGGGCCCATTATTGGCAGCTTGTTCATCTTTTCCAAAACGGAATACACGGAGGAACTGCTGGCTACCATGACACCCGAGCAGATTGAAGCAGCCCGTATTGCTGAAGCGCTTTCTGTGCAGGGCACCTATTTGGGTATTGCGGCATTAGTGGGCGCGCTGGCCTTGTTGTTTGCCTTTACCAAAATGCCTGAGGTGGGCAGGGAAGAGGAGGCAGCTTCCGGCAGTGTCAGCATAGCCGGATTATTGGGTAAATACCGGCACCTCAGTCTGGGTGTGCTGGCGCAGTTTGCCAATGTGGGGGCACAGGCAACCCTGTGGGGGTATTTTGTAGATTTTAAAATGGATTTGGCCGCCAATGAACACCTGGGTGTGGCCTCGGCTTATGCGGATCTGGTTCGCTCCATTATTGGCGACGACTCCAACCTGACACCCGAAAAAATGGCGGGATTTCACGCTTCCTTTGCCATGGTGCTGTTCATGCTTGGAAGATTTATAGGCACCTACCTCATGACCAAGTTTGAGGCACGTAAAGTAGTGTCCTGGTATAGTATAGCCGCAGTGGTGTTGGTGGCACTGGCCTTCTTTACCGGCGGACTTACCGCCATTCTTTGCCTGATGCTCACCTATTTCTGTCAAAGCATCATGTTCCCAACCATCTTTGCCCTGTCTACCAAGGGGCTGGCGCCTGCGGAGAGCAAATTGGCATCCTCCCTGGTTATTATGGCTATTGTAGGCGGCGCAATAATGCCACCCATTGCCGGCTTACTTTCCACCTCAGGCGGCATGAAAATGGCCTTATTGGTGCCGTTTGCCTGCTTTGGTTATGTGGTGTATTATATTTTGAAAGGAGCGAAGTAAGGACTTGCGATTTACGATTTGCGATTTACGATTTGCGATTTACGATTTGCGAAATTGCCAGTTTGTTCTTATTGAATGGTGCAGGATTGGATTGCCAGAGCTGCCATTTGCGACTTCCCAATCGTAAATCGCAAATCGTAAATCGTAAATCGTTACTCCCCCCACTTCTCCAACTCTTCCTCACTCCACAATTCCGGGAAGAAAATACGGCGCTGGTATTTGGGCAGCATGTATTTTTTCCAGTCGCTGCCGCCGGTGGCTGCTGCGGGCTGGCCCTTGCTTTCGAGGTATTTCTCGGCAGCGTGGTAATGAGCCATTACCCAGGATATATTCACGGTATAATCGTAATGCCGCATGGCCTGCACCAGCTCGGGGTTGGCGCGATCTTCATCGGGTAATTGCCGGAAACGTGCCCAGAGGTTTTTCTGGTTGTACTCCTCCATGATGCGGATAAACTCGGCCTTGTAGCGTTTTTCAAACAGCTGAATAAGCGTGGTTTTTTCCCCTGTGGCATGGTTTTTACCCGCGGCCTGCCAATACAGGTGGTTGTAGGCATGCTCATATGGCGTGTTGCGGTCTATGGTAGCCCGAAAACGATAATCAATCAAATTGATCAGATCTGTGGAGCAAAACTCAATGATCCGGTATTGAGCGCTCTGGAAACCGCTGGCAGGGGTGAGGGTATTGCGGAACTTCATATACTGCTCTACCTCCATGCCATCGCGCATGATGTCGAAGGAGTTGGAAAGCATATCGAAATAGCGACTGATACGACTCAGTTTTTCGGCAAAAAAGGCAGTGGTGAGCTGTTCACACTCGGAAACCTGCTGGATTTCCCACAGAATCATTTTGAACAACAACTCATTGATCTGGTGATACATGATGAACACCATCTCATCCGGCAGGGTGCTGCGCTGCACTTGCAGGTTCAGGAGCGCATCGGTTTGAATGTAATCCCAGTATGTAATGGGCTTGGCCCAAACAAGGCCTTCCAAGTGGGTAGACGGGTTTTGGCCGATTTGTTGGAATTTGTCGGCTACCCGGCTAAGGAGCTCAGGATCAAATGCTTGCATATTATTTGGTTGTATTCAGTTGACTATACCTGGAAAAGATAAAGCATAGCCCGGTCACAAAAAGTGGTACTGAAAACAACAGAAAAAGTTCGGGTTCTTTCCATGTCCCAAAATGAATGGTAAAAGCCATGCCCAACATCATGAAAACCAATCCGCCAATTATCCGGTATCTCCACGCCACTATCAAGGCGCCAACTACCAGAGCGGTTGGAATCAGATGCACCAGCAAATGTCCGAGTTTTTCCAGGAATGAAGCATGCCCTTCAAAGGAATCGAGGGCAAAAACGGAAATAAATAAAGCAAAGACAATGGCCAATACCCGAGGGAACCAGGTGAGCGCCGCATACCATTGGTGTGCCATGGCTTGAATATGGGCTGGTTAGTGACAATCCATACCCGCTTTGGGTACAGAAGATTCAAACAGCGATAGATCCAGATTAAGGCCTCTTTGGAGTAACAGGATTCCAACAATTCCCAGCAAAACGGGCTGAGCCATCCGTATTTTTTTGCGCACGTTTATTCCAAAGGATTGACTGAAGATATTTACCATCAGCAGCAGAGGTAAGGTTCCCAGGCCAAAAAAGGCCATAAAAACACCTCCTTCCACTCCGCCAAAAGATGCCAGCGCACCGGCCAAAGCAGCGTACACCATGCCGCAGGGCAGTAGTCCATTCAACAATCCAATGCTAAAGGTGCTACTGTTGGGGTTGTTCCGCAGCAGCCCGCCAATGCCTGTTTTTACTTTTTGTGTGAATAGCCCAAAACCAGGCAACGCCGTTACCATTTGTTCAAATTTCCAGGCCATCAAGGCCATGCCGAGCATAAAAACACCGGCCGTAATGGATAATACCTTCTGTAAACCGGCCAACGCAAGCCCTTTTCCTAATAGCCCAAATAATATGCCCAGTGCCGCATAAGTCAGGATGCGCCCGCTGTGATAGACCAACATTTGTTTGGTAATATCCCATTTTTCCTTAGCACGCAAGGGAATAGCCAACAACAACGGCCCGCACATGCCCACACAGTGCAGACTGCCGGCAAGGCCGAGCAATAGCGCAGGGAGTATGAGGGTAGGAGAGGGCATTTTGTGGTAGTTTAGGTCATTTGGGGGTCATTTGGGGGGCATTTAGGGGTCATTTGGGGTCATTTAGGGGTCATTTGGGTCATTTGGGGTCATTTAGGGGAATGGGGGGCTAGGGAATTATTAGGGTGTTTTCCCAAAAATACTTTTTTCCGTCGGAGGTTTCCCATTCCATTTCAATATGCCAGCGCCCAGGGGTCATGTCGGCTACAGAAATATCTGCAGAATTGGCATTATCCAGGCTTGTAGATTTGTCTTCGCGGGTGGTTGCAGCGCGGTAACATTTCACAGAGCCTTTGTTGGCAACCATATCTTCCGGAAGGCTGGCTTTTATACTTTTTGATGCCTCTGAATAGTTGGCTTTCGGCATCGCAGCAAGGGCGGCGGTATTTTGTTTGCGTTCCAAACGATCCTGATAATTCAGGTCCAGTGCGTAATAATCCTTTTGCACCAATTGTGGCGGGTGCTTGGTGGTAGATACTACCGCAAAAATCATACTGCTTGCAAACAGCGTGAAAAATAGTACGATTCCGGTTCCCCAGTTGAATTTCATGATGTGAAAATTTAGGTAATTTGAGTAGGTTACTTCACTGGCCCCAGGAAGTTGGTTTTTACTTCATCAATCTTCTTACCATTGGACAGAATTTCAAGGATAATCTGCGTTTTACGGCTCGTCAATTTGTCTTCAGGCATTTCAACGAAGAAAGCTCCTTCCAGTTTTTGACCTTTGGCCAGTGTTGAAGGGGCCTGACCAACAATTTCAATTTTTGCGCCATCTGTTACCGTCCGCAATTCAACAGGTAAATCCTTAGAGGTTTTGTTGATGAGTACGTAGGTGTACAAATTGGTCAGGTGCGTTTCATCTTTTTGTTGATACAACTGCCCTGGTGAACGCAAAATAATGGTTTCCACCATGCCTCTACGGGCAATGAGGAATATATCGAGTGAAATAAGTGCCAACAATACAAAGGTATACGCCCATACCCGGGTGGTAAAGATTTTGCGTTTGCCGGATTGGATACCCGTCATAGAATCGTACCGGATCAAGCCAGTCGGACGATTTACTTTGACCATAATCGCATCACAAGCATCCATACATGCAGTACAGTTGGTACATTCCAATTGTGTACCATTTCGGATGTCGATTCCGGTTGGGCAAACATGCACACAGAGTTTGCAATCTATACAATCCCCAACCCGGGCAGTTGCGCCGGAAGCAGCAGCAGCGGCGGCGCCAACTGAGGCTTGAATTTGTTCCAGCGGATCATGGTAAGTAACAGGGTTGGATGGCGTAGTTGTGTTTTTTTCTTTTTTCAGTTTGGTACGGGGTTCACCACGCATGTGGTCGTATGCAACCACGATGGAATCTTTTACCAATAATACGCTTTGCAAACGGCCGTAAGGACAAATGGTGGTGCAAACCTGCTCGCGTAAGCGGGCAAAAACACTATAAAAAGCAACACTGAACACAATCATGGCTATGAACCCGCCCATGTGCTGTGAAACTGGTTCCTGGATGATCTTAATGACTTCATCCATGCCGATCAGATA
>JAEUUS010000567.1 GCA_016787545.1 Saprospiraceae bacterium | reverse complement strand
TGCAAACAAATTTCCTTTTTCGCAGCTGAACTTGTTACCTTTGCGTCCACTTTTTAAAAAATCCCAACGCTTTCGCGTGTAAATTTTTGATTTTCAAACAATTAAAGGAATATGGCTTTAATCGGGACTATTCGTAAAAATGGGTGGATACTCATTGTGGCAATGGCTCTGGCCTTAGGTGGCTTTATTTTGATGGACGTTATGTCCAACAGTCAGCGTTACTCTGCCGCCGATGTAAACTCACTTGGAAAGGTGGGAGACGTTGAGATCAAACGTAATGAGTTTGATACGTACGAAAAGCTGGTGTACTCAGAACAGCAGCGCAACAATACCTATCAGATCCGGAATCAGGCTTGGACGTACTTTTTAGAAAAAGCCATTGTGGAGCAAGAGGTCGAGCCGATGGGACTTGGCGTTGGTAAGGAAGAATTGCTTGATTTGCAATTTGGTCTTAATCTCAGCCCTATTATTCTGGAACGTTTTAAGAACGATGCCGGCCAGCCGGATCGTGCCCAGCTTGCAGGTATCAAAAATGCCATTGAACAGGGCCAGTTTTCTGATCAACGTGCACGCGCTTACTGGGCGGTTCAGGAAAAGGAAATCGTAAAAACCCGTCTTCAGGAAAAGCTGATTAATGCAGTGAGTAAGGGTATGTACACACCCAAATGGCAAGCTGAATTGGTTTTTCAGGAAAACAACTATCGTCGGGATTTTGCCGCTGTTCGTATTCAATATGATGCCATAAAGGATGATGAGATCAAAATTACCGATGGTGATTACGAAGATTTCATCAGTGAAAACCCCAAACTGTATACACAACAGGAGGAAACAAGGATTATTTCCTTTGCCACTTTCCCTGTAATTCCTACCCAACAGGATTCTGCTGCTGCTGTAGAATCGGTTAGTAAGTTGAAGGAAGGTCTTCGTACGGCAAAAAATGACTCTACTTATGTATTGGCCAATGGAGGTGCATATAGTGGTTTATATGTGCCTAAAAATCAATTCCCTGCAACTTTTGCTGATTCAGCGATGAATAAGCCAATTGGTTCTGTCGTAGGACCCATCTTTAATGATGGTGAATATCAGATCATGAAGATTATCGATCGCAAATCTTTGCCTGATTCTGTAAAAGCAAGACACATTCTTCTTCGGGATGCAACACCTGAAAATAGCAATCGCGCTGATAGCTTGTTGATCTTGCTTCGATCCGGGAAAGAACGCTTTGATTCTTTGGCTATGAAATTGAGCCAGGATCCCGCTTCAGGAAGAGACGGTGGAAACCTGGGTTGGTTTGCCAATGGATCCATGGTAAAAGAATTCAACGATCTGTGTTTCTTGACCGGAGAACAGGGTAAATTGTATAAGATTTCCACACAGTTTGGCTGGCACATTGTAGAAATTACCGGTAAAAAATTCGAAACCGGCGATCTTTCTGCTAAAGTTGCCGTGCTGGGCCGTCGTTTGGAACCAAGCAAAACCACACAACAGGCTGTAAAAGACAGAGCGGTGGCTCTTATTCAGCAGGCAAAAAGCATCGCTGAACTGGAAAGCCTTGCTAATCAGAATCGCGCACAATTCTACGCCACCCAGAACCTGAAGCAAAACGACTTCAACATTAGCTCCCTTGGCGCAGGTGATGATGTTCGGGAGGTAATTCGTTGGGTTTTCGATGAAAATACCAAAACAGGCAATATCAGCAAAGAAGTTTTCGCCTTTAGTGATCCTAAAGGTGGGTATTTCGATGCAAAATATGTTATTCCTGCCTTAAAAGGAATCCTGGCTAAAGGTAAAGCAAACGTTGCTACCTTGAAGGCAATTCCGGAGGCAGAAGCCTACGTGAAAGCTAAGAAAAAGGCCGAAGTCATTAAAGGGAAAATACAAAATGCAAGCGATTTGGCTGCAATTGCTTCCCAATGGAACAGCAGGGTAGATACGCTCAAAGCTCAAAATTTCCTGAATACCAACGGTGAACCTCGAGTTTTTGGAACTGTTTTCGCACTTGAGACTGGAAAAGTGAGCAAGCCGATTATGGCCAACATGGGTGTTGTTTTTTTACAACCTCTTACAGATATTGCACAACAACCTATGCCAGCCGACATGACATTGTTCCGTCGCCAAATGTCGTCTCAGGCTGTAGGTGGAATGCGTACCAGCTTGATGAAGTCCTTACAACGTCAATACGAAGTACAGGATAACCGATTCAGGTTCTGGTAACAGGCTTTTAAACCTGCTTTGTGAAGAAGAGAGCCCGGCTGACAACAGTCGGGCTCTCTTCAATTATTACGAAACTGTGCGCACGAGTGAGTGCAATTTTTTTCTACTTTTGTTCGCTCCATTCACACACAATCTCCTTTCTGTTCACCTATTTTTTCATTGTATGTTTCGTTCTCTGATTAAGATCGCACTGCTTCTGGTTGCAGGAATTCTGGTTTACAACTTCTTTTTTGGAACCAATGAGGAGCAGGAAAACTCCAAGAAAGTATTTGGGCAAATCAGAGGTGTAGTGGTATCCGTTGGCCAATTATTAAAAACGGAAAAGGAGAAATTCAATGCTGGTAAATATGATGCAGCTTTGGATAAGTTGGGAGAAGCCTACAGAGCCATTCGTTCGCAAGCCAAGCATCTGGACGAAAAGGTGATTAAACGCTTGGATGAATTGGAAAATCGAAAGGCAGAGCTGGAAAGAGAACTGAATGAAATTGAAGCTAATGACCTTGAAAATGCCTCTCCTGCATTAAAGAAGAAGGATCCAAAAGTAGAAAAAGAACGGGCTGCTAAGCTGGCAGATCAACTCAAAAGGAAGGAGGAGTTACTCCGTGAGTTAGAAACGTTGGTCAACGACTCAGATTCCCTGCTTCAGGATGCAGGAAATAAATAATGCCATCGCTTTGGCCGGGTTTTTGAAATAACCCGTACTGGCAAACATTGTCCGCTCTCATGGAGGGAATTTTTATCGCCTTGAACACAGGTTTGGTATACCGGAACTTAGCGTTCATCTGTTCCTGAAAAAAAGGTGCAACTTAATAATCACCTTGTTGTTCAGACAGACTTTTCCAACGATTCAATAATCCAATGACAGAATTTTTGCAGCAAATATTTGGGAGTGATTGGGAAAACTCGCTCATTATCATCCTCAACCTGGTACTCATAGAAAGTCTGCTTTCAGTAGATAATGCAGCGGTGATTGCTACCATGGTGATGGATCTCCCTCCGGATAAAAGGAAGCTGGCGCTCCGATATGGTATTATTGGGGCATACGTATTTAGAGGCATATGTCTGGTTTTTGCCGCTTGGCTTATCAAAATATGGTGGTTGAAACCACTGGGTGGCCTATACCTGATTTACCTGACAATTGATTATTTCCGGCGGAAATCAACCCCTTCAAAAGAGGATGATACCTTGAATAAGGAGACTACCTGGTATTACAAAATTACCCGTGGGTTGGTTGGGCCCTTTTGGGCAACCGTAATTGCCGTTGAAATTGTGGATTTAGCCTTTTCTCTGGATAATGTGTTTGCGGCAG
>JAEUUS010000550.1 GCA_016787545.1 Saprospiraceae bacterium | reverse complement strand
CTTTCCATTTTTGCCGAATAGTGCCGCGTTCTCCACCCAACTCAAAATCCCATTCCGACCAGTCGTCGCGCACATTCAACCAACGTAATTTGAATTCACCATACAATTCTTCCTGAAGCTCTTCTCCCTCTTCCAGCATTCGTGGATCGTCCATACTGGCAAACACCTCCCATTCCACAAAGGAATCCTGCCAACGAGAACTCACGGTGGTTAATATTGGCGCCTGAGCCGATACGGAAATGGCTACAAGCACACAGAGGGAAGCAAAAAAGAATCGTACGCTTTTCATATTATAAGGCACGAGGTTACACTAAGGCACGAAGGCGCGAAGGCACGAAGGCGCGAAGACACAAAGACGCGAAGGCACAAAGACGCGAAGACACAAAGTTTAAAATTATGGTGCGCAAAGCGCACCCACACTTAGCGTCTTCGCGTCTTTGTGTCTTTGCGCCTCCGTGTCCCGACACCTTCGCGCCTTTACACCAGCTTTGCGCCTTTAAAACGGTAGATCGTCAGAGCTTACCGGTGGCGCTTCAGAATAGTTCGGGAATGGATCAGCAGGGAAGTTTTCCGCCGCTGGTTTATTCCTTCCTCCCGATGAACCCTGATTGCCGCTGGATTCTCCGGTAGCGGCATCAATGCGCCAGGCATTCAGATTGGTCAGATATTTTCCATTCCATTCACGGCCACGCAGGTCGAATGAAACACGAACCTGGTCGCCTTCAGAAAAATTATCAAGCAGGTTGCAACGATCCTGAACCGCCTGAAATTTAATCAGTTGCGGGTAGTTTCCATCCGGCACCTCCAGTACAAATTCACGCGCCGTGAAACTGGAAGATTTTTGTTCCGTTGGAAAAATTCGATGCAATTTGCCTTCTACGTCAAAAGCCATAATCGTTATTGAATGATTGATAAACAAGGTTGCAAAATTGCACACAATAAATGAATTCCAAAGTCTCAAATGTTGAGTCCGGCAATCCAACATGCTTTTGATACCTAAAACGCTGCAATCCATTTTGCTCCTTGTTGTACAGGCGGCAGAAAAATTTTATTTTAAACAAAGGTCGTTTCCTGTCGTTTCTGGCTGTTGGGCACACAAACCACCGCGCAGTTTAGAATGAAATTTTGTTGCGACATTCCTCTGTTGGAATTTTAAACGCACTTTAAAGTCCAACAATTACTACCTTTGCGATGCTTTAACCAAACCCAGGGGGTATCATTATCCCCACTCACTCAATCACTCATTCACACATGGCTCGCGTAGAACTTGTGATGCCCAAAATGGGCGAGAGCATCATGGAGGCCACCATTCTCAAATGGCGCAAAAAACCAGGCGATTCTGTAGAACTCGATGAACCTGTTCTCGATATCGCTACTGATAAGGTTGACTCAGAAGTGCCTTCTCCGGTTGCCGGAACCATTGTAGAAATTCTGTTTCAGGAAAATGATGTGGTAGCCATCAACAAGGCTATCGCTATTATTGAAACCGAAGCAGGCGCCTCAGCTTCCGCCGGCAGCAGTGCAGCTGCCTCCACCACACCAGATACCGCCTCCGTACAAGTACCGTATGTACCTCAGGCAGCAACTCCTGCAGCCGTGCAGTCCAGCTCCGACCGCTTTTACTCCCCCTTGGTGCGCACCATCGCCAAAGAGGAAGGTATTTCCCAACAGGAACTGGATGCCATTTCAGGTACCGGACAAGATGGTCGTGTGACCAAGAAAGATATCCTGGCTCATGTGGCTGGTCGTGGCGCCAAAACGTCGGCGCCCCCTGTAGCCCCTGCGCCATCCGTAGCTCCTGCAGCGCCATCCATACCCGCTCCACCACCGGTGTCTATTTCCGGCAATGTGGAAATCATTGAAATGGACCGCATGCGCAAGCTCATTTCCGACCATATGGTGATGAGCAAGCACACCAGCCCGCACGTAACCTCATTCGTAGAGGTAGATGTAACCAATCTGGTGAACTGGCGCAACCGGATTAAGGATCAGTATAAGAAACAATACGGCGAGAATATCACCTTCACGCCTATTTTTATAGAAGCCGTTGCACGCGCGATCCGCGATTTCCCCATGATCAATATTTCTGTTGACGGCACCAAATTGATCGTCAGGAAAGA
>JAEUUS010000547.1 GCA_016787545.1 Saprospiraceae bacterium | reverse complement strand
CTCCAATCCTGTTGTTTATCGTTTCTTTTGAACGATATTATGTACTGATAGAAAGGTTTAGTCGAGCGACTGGTTGGCTATGTTGGCAGCAGCCACCAACTGTTGGTATTCCTGAGGAGTGAGTTTATCCATGCAGAAATTAATTGGATTGATGGGCTTGCCTTTGTAATGTACTTCGTAGTGGAGGTGCGGGGCGGTAGAAAGACCGGTATCACCTACTTCACCAATTTTGTTACCTTTTTTTACTTTTTCACCCTGGCGGACCGTGATTTTACTCATGTGTCCGTAGAGGGTTTCGTATCCAAAGCCGTGGCTGATTCTGACACAATTTCCGTAGCCACTGTGCCAACCGGTTTCAACCACAACGCCATCGCCTGGTGCCTGAATGGCCGTACCAACACGGGCAGGAAAGTCAAGGCCGGCGTGGAATTTTTTGAATTTATACACCGGGTGGATACGGTATCCGAAACCGGAGAGAGTTCCGATACTTTTTTGCAATTTATCTTCGCGTACTGGTTTGATGCTTGGCAGAGAGGCCAGCATTTTTTCCTGGTTACGCGCCAGATTTTGAATAGTATCGAGCGATTTGCTTTGTAGGGCGAGTTGACGGCTAAGACCATCAATTTTATTCAACGCATCACCTATTACGTTACCGCTAAATTCAAAACCTTCAAGTTCAGGGTGAGCTTCGTGGCCACCTACACCGGCGTGCCAAACATCCTGATCAATGGGATCCATCCCGAACACGGTGCGGTGCACACTGGCATCGCGTTCCTGAATATTATTTAGCACCTTGGACATGACGTCCACTTGTGCGCTCATTTGCTTGTATTTAGCCTCCATTTGGCTAATCTCACGCATCAAATCCTCTTCACGTGGAGAAGGGAAAATGGTGTAGAATAAAGCAAGCATACCAAGTGAAGTGACCACTACGACGGAAAAGAATCCGAAAGCTTGCCAAATACGGGTTTTTAGGGGAACAACTACTTTCTCGTAGGTAAGGGTGTGAATGTTGTAAACAAATTTCTCTTTCCTGCCCATGTTGTAGGTGTTTGCCGAGGAAATCGGATGATTCTAAGCCTCAGTTGTTGCGAATCATTACGGCGACAGAGAGCTACTTCTAGTAGATTACTTTTTTGAAGGCGGAGGCCCTCCTGTGCCGTCGATTTACCCGGTTGGGTGAGTCGTCCATTCGGCTCTGGAAGTTTGAGAGGCGCACAAAAGTAGCCATACTGGCCGGTCTCTCAAAACTTTTCTTCAAAAAACGTAAACTTTTCGTTGTTAATAAGGGAAAACCCTGGTTTTTTCTGCAACAAAAACTGTTGTTTTTTCTGCAAAACCATATAAAAAGAAATCCCTTTGCTATCCTGCTGAAATGGTCTGTTCAATTTTGTAGGGAGGGCAAACTAACAACATTTCACGGGTTATTTCCAAGCATTAAGAGCTTTTTAACAACTTAAAAAAACGTTTTCTGGTGGATACTGCCGTTTACTCGGCGGAAAGGTCCAGTATCATGATTTTCTGCCAAATTTTGGCTGAAAGCCCTTGCACGAGCTGCTCCAGGTCGTTTACAGAAATCAGGATTTCCCGGTCATCTGTGTTTTGGGCGAACAAAGCTGCCACTTTAGCATTGAGGGCCAGCAATTCGGAGCAATAATCGAGATAGCGCATAAGCTGGTGGCGTGTGAGGTTGCGCTGAGGAGAATGTTGGGTTTCAGTAATTTTATTTTTAGTCAGTAAAAAGGCAGGATCCTTCGTGAGTTGGTGCATATCGATCACATGGGCGATACTACGCAGACGGTGCAGGGCTTTAAGTGCGGACCGACGTTTGAGTCTTGCTTCCAGATTGACCAGAAAAAAAATAGCCAGACCAAGGAAAATTAACTCATTTATAGCAGATTCTGTGGTTTGTAACAAATGAAGGATACCACTTGCATCAAACTTGAAATTGTGCACCAACTGGCCCAAGGCCCAACTAACTAATCCAACCAATAAGGTTGAAGCCAAAACAGCGGCCAGGCGAACAGGCCAGATGGGGCCTTCCAGTTTGCGCGCCAGTTCTTCCGAACGAACCGCTACCAGTTTGAATTCCTGACAGACCCCCAATAATCCGGACTCCGGAAAACGTTCAGTGATACGTAATTCCAAACGCTCTATCGTTTTCATGATAGCCTCCGCCCGAAGGACGGTAAAGCGACCTTCTTCAGCGGTTTCCCGTCCGAATGGATAAAGCCAGGTTAAAAGGTTCACGATTTACGATTTACGACCTGCGATTTGCGATTTACGACGCAAATCTCCGCAATTTAATGTGTAAGTCGTACATCGCAGGTCGTAAATCGCAAGTCGTCACTTTTTCCACTTGATGCCGCAGCCAATGGCTTTGGTTTCTTTGGTGGCTATTTCTTTGCCGCTTAGCAGGGCATCTACGGCGTTGGCTACGTAGTGCTCTTTGGCCATGGCGGGGTCTTCAGAATTGTCGTCAATAGCGCC
>JAEUUS010000530.1 GCA_016787545.1 Saprospiraceae bacterium | reverse complement strand
ACTTTCGAAAATAATCCAACGCACGCAGAATATCATATTTCCAACGACTTGGCCAGGAGAGCATCGTCATCCTCGGATCAATAATCGCACCTGTTTTATCCGATTTAAATAACCGATGCATCAGGATAAACTCTTGCCCGGCGATGGCAGCAGCACTCAGTTCAGCCAGGCGGTAGGTATAACCATTTAATTGATATTCCAGAATACCTTCCAGTACCGAGATAGTGGAATGAAGCGAGCTATGTACACAACCCTGGCGATTGGACTGGCAGTTAAATCCACCATCCGGCACCTTTTCCCGGAGCAAGAAATCAACTATTGAGTGCAACTCCGATTGCGCTGCCCCAAAATAACAGGCGACATTCAGGAACATCCCATTTACACACACATCGCTTCGGCGGGTGCTTCCAATAGGCAAAATACCGCCATCCGGGCCTTTTTCTTTAAGGAGCACATGCGCTATGGTTTGGCGGATTTCAGGCACGTCGGGAGCAATTTGCAGGTTTTTCAGATCAAGAAGCGTATAATGGGTTGAAATCCATTTGGGTTGGTAATAGTCTTGTCCCCAGCCGCCGTTGGGATTTCTTTTATCCATAAAAGCCTTGCCCCAGCCTTCTGTTTGGATGCGCAGTTGCAAATCGGGCAAGTTTTTGCCCAGAAGATCACGTTGTGCCTGAAACTGAATGGCAACATCGCCTTCCAGCAGCCATGGTAAGTGTGCATTTATGTCCATCTATGGGTAGCAGATAGGGCAAATGAATGGCATTTTTACCGGATGGTGAATGATCCGGATCAGGAAGAGGTATGATTTTCGGGAAGGGAGAAAATTTTGTTTATTTTTGTACCCTTGATCAGACTTACCCAAACCAGACACACGCTAATTTATTTCTTCTAATCAGCATTCAATAAATTTCATGCAACAACGCTTCATCCTAATCCTCGCCATCTCCCTGCTTGCCATATCAGCCAAAGCAGATACCATCGATTACTGGCATGTGTACTACAACAATGCCCGAATCAAAGCCTTTAACACTTACACCAAAGGCGAACTCAGGCTGCGCATCAGCGACATTAAAAAATCTGACTCCCTGGCCATACGCTACTTCCGGGATACACCCTGCGCCCAATGCGAAACAACCCTGACTATTGAAGACAAAAGCAACAGGCAAATTTCGCAGGCCTACGGAATTGGCACCGCCCAGGCCATTAAAATGCCTGTTTCCAGCCTGTTGCAGTATCAGCAGCATTTCGGAGAGAAGGAATTCAAAGTGTTTTATCAGGAAAATTTACCCCTGCGGAAACGACAACGGGTATTTCTTTTTGCTATAAAATTGGAGTGAAATACCTGGGGGTCGGTGGCATTGTCTTCAGACCTATAAGGTTTTTGAAAACCTACGGTATGTATACAAGTTGCTTTAAGGGGCAGCGCCCCGGAAATATTTGTAGCCATAAAATGGATTTAAGGAGCAGAGGTGCAGTGCACCGGCATTAGATTCGTTATCATATTGGCAATCTCTCAAACAAGAAGTGGTGAGATAATTGGTTAATCATGCCGGGTAATTTGACATTAGTTCAACAGTCTGGCATTGTTACTTTTCTTTTTGCTTGCCCAAAAAGAAAAGTAACCAAAAGAAAAAAGGTCCCGAGTACTCGGGAGCAAAGCCAACGACCTGCGGGGATTGCGCTGCTTTTTAACCGCAGACCGTCTTTTTTTGCATCATCGTGCTGTACCGCCGGTTAAAAAGAAGGCGCTCCCTCCACCCCCTAACCCCCTTCGGTCGGGCTTGCCTCGCAGACGGCGAGGGCCCTGGGCAGGGGATTGGTTGGGAGCCAGGCCTCCTGATTTGTGGGTAATCGGGAGCCCTAAAGGACGGGGCAAAGTACCTTGCTGAATAATGTGTTCCATTTCAAAATTTGGCCATATATTTGTTAGGATAGTAGACATCCTGAACTATTTACATCACAAGTTCAATATCAAAGTATATAGTAATCTGGGACTTTACATTCACAAAACTACCAAGATGATGAAAAACGCCATGTATCTGAAAACCCTGTTTGTTATAGTACTACAGGTAACTTTTCTTTTTTCGTTAAAGGCAAATATTAGTTGGCTGGGAAACCCTCCGGGGGTACGTTCAGTAGAACAAGACACTTCAGAAAGAATATTGGGGCACTGCCAGCCACATATCGAGAAGAAATTTAACTGCGCTGAAGGCACCATAGAGTTATCAGCTTATGTTCAATACTTATTTACCGGCCAAAATGAGCCACAAACAGTTCTCTGGAGTACCGGGCAAACGGCGCACAAAATTGTGGTAACACCACCTGGAACCTGGAGTTGGGATGCATCCAACACCGGCTGCGAGGTGTATCACTTCAACACTTCTTTTAGTGTGGATGCCATTGATCTCGATACCCCAACTGTACCACAATTAATCCAGCCGGCAAATGGAATATCAGGCGTTCATGCCTATACCCCTTTTGTGTGGAGTAAAGTTGAAAATGCCGCTGAATATCTTTTGGAAGTTGCCTGGGCTCCAACCTTCTCTACCAATCATATAATCGTTTCCTTGACTGTAACAGATACGAGTATCCTCTTGCAGCAACCACTCGGAAACAATTCCGTGTATTACTGGCGCGTAAAGGCTCTAAATCATTGTAGTGAAAGTGACTACACGCCTTTTTATTCTTTTCAAACCGGCTCTCCACAGTGTAATCAGGTATTTACCAGTACAGACCTGCCAGGTTCCTTTCAGCCATTATCGGATGGATCCAATATGACCATTTCCAATGTAAACGTGCCCGTCTTTCGGGAGATGGTGGATGTAAATGTTTCCTTGAATTTTATACATCCATCAACCGGCGACCTATCTGCCCGGCTAGTTTCACCAGAAGAGGATACGATTCTATTATTCGACAGGCCGGGAGTTCCGGCTACTGCCAATGGATGTGGCAATGGAAATGGGAATTTGAATTTTGACCAACAGGCTACGCAACCAGCAACTACCCTGGAGGCGCAATGCAACAATACTCCACCTGCACTAAATGGAACATTTCTTCCGGTTGAAAGCCTTGGCTCACTGAATGGATCTAATGTGAATGGGCAATGGCAAATGATTCTGACTGACCACAATGGAGGCCAGGATACAGCAGCGATTGCAACCTGGAAACTGACTTTTTGTTTAGCGGCTGCGATTCCTCCCGGAGTATTGTCTGCCAATAATCCATTATACGTTGTTACCGGAGAAAGCGATACCATTTCTTCCTCGCTCTTGAAACATCAGGCAACCGGGTCTCCTTCAGACATTCGCTATGCGCTTTTGACAGCGCCCTTACATGGAATGCTTTTGTTTAATGGGGTTCCCTTAACCGGTGGGGAGTTTTTTACGCAAAATGATATTGATTTTGGCAAGCTGATCTATTTGCATAATGGCGATTCAGCAATAGCAGATGAGTTTAAGTTTGATGTAGTAAACGCCATTAACTATGCCTGGCTGCCCAATCAAACATTCCACATCATCATCCTTCCTGAACCTTTTACAGCTGTTGCCGAGATATCCCAACCCATTTATTGTCATGACGGATCAGGTGAAATAACGGTTCATGCCGATGGTTTGGGTGGAAATTACACCTTCAGCATTAATGGCGGTCCAGCGCAAACCAGTAATGTGTTTCAACAGCTTGCACCAGGCACTTACGTAGTAACGGTAACCAGTCAATCCGGGGTTATCATTACTACACTTCCTGTTACCCTTGTAAACCCTCCTCCTATCTCTATAGGAACAACGATGGTATGTGATCAAATTACCATCCAGGCAACGGCCGCTACCCCGCCCTTGCAGTATAGTATTGATGGCGGTGCATTACAATCTGATAATAAATTCAATGATCTTGCTATTGGCCCCCATGTGCTGGTTGTCCAGGATGTACATGGATGCGAAGGAATAGATACGGTATCAGTTTCATACATTCCTCTTGACTTTTCAATAGCCACGATAAATCCAAAATGTAATGGCAATCAGAATGGTAAAATTACCGTCACGGCAATTGGTGGCCAGGCTCCATTTGTATATAAACTAAATGGCGGCGCCAACCAAAGTTCGGGTATATTCAGCAATTTACCCGGTGGGACATACCAGATTTTCCTTTCAGATAACCAGGGTTGTCAGGAAACTTCGGAGATCCTCCTGATTAATCCGCCAATTTTGGAAATAGCCGTACAATTAAATGGGAATAATATCAGCATCCAGGCGTCGGGGGGGACAGGAAGCTATATGTACAGTATTGACAATGCAGCGTTTCAGGCAGATAGTCAATACTTAAATGTACCTAATGGAACTCACCAATTAAGGGTTAGAGATGTAAACGGATGTATCGCGTCTACACAGGTTACCATAAATGTCTTATCCGGAGTCATTCAGGGCTCTCACAATGTCTGCATAGGAGAATTAATTGACCTGACCGTAAATGCCAGCGGCGGAACACCGCCTTACCAATATCAGTTAAATGGCGCCGGATTTCAAACGAATAACGTTTTTGACAGCCTTGGTCCTGGCATTTACATCGTAACGATTAGAGATTTTTCAGGTGCTGAAATCACCCTAAACCCGTTCGAATGTATTGAATACGATAACCCCTCGGTTCAGGTTACCACCCATTGCGATGAGGCTACTATTACGATCTCGGGTGGGACACCTCCTTATGTCAGCAACCCTTCCGGAATGCATCTGACCGGATTACCCTATGGTGTTTATCCTGTTACTGTAACAGACGCGAAAGGGTGCAAAGCTGATACCTCCTTCGAGATCAATGCGCCTCTGATTACCACGATTGTACAAACAGTAGACGTGATCTGTTATGGCGATAGCACAGGCGCTGCAACTATAGAAGCTATGGGTGGCACTGCACCCTATTTATACAGCCTGTTGAGTAGCCCATATCAATCTGACAACACGTTTGAAAACCTTCCAGGCGGTTGGTATTATTATGCCGTTCAGGATAGTGAAGGATGTGTTGAATTTTTTGAACTTTATATTCTGCAACCCGATTCATTAGGACTTTTGACCACAATCATTGGCAACACATTAATCGCGGAAGCTACAGGGGGAACCGGATCTCATAAATATAGTCTCAATAACGGGCCAGAACAATCCAGCGGAACCTTTGATAATTTAGCTGCCGGAATTTATTTCGTGACGGCATTTGATGAGCTTGAGTGTTCTGTCAAATCAGAGGATCTGGCCATTGCAGTTAATAGTACAGAAGACCACTCATCTCTTTGGTCAGTTAATGTATGGCCCAATCCAGGCAATGGCCTGTATAATCTCCATATCGCAACTGTTCTGGACGTGATTTGGATAGAAGTATTTAATATTTCAGGTCAGTTGCTCCAACAAAAAGAATTAGAGCCGGTGAACGGCGCACTGGACACGACGGTCAACCTGACACAGTTACCTGATGGGGTATATGTTTTACGGTTAACTGATGGATCCAACGCTATTCATTTGCAACTTTATAAAAACTGATGTCGAATTATAAAATGAGCAGGAACTATCAAGGTGCTATTTTTTGCCTGCTTTCCCTCTTTTTGCTCCCTGTACTTCAGGCCCAAAACCGCTTTGAAGCCGAGATAAGGGCCTTTGAAAAACAGGATTCTTTGCACAAGCCTGCTCCGGGCCAGGTATTGTTGTACGGCAGTTCTACCATGCGACTTTGGACCACCTTTCAGGCAGATTTGCCGGGTGTGCAGGTGCTGAACCGCGGTTTTGGTGGCTCTGAAATGGAGGATGCCATTTACTTTTTTGAGCGGGTAGTAGTGCCCCTCAGGCCATCCCTCATTCTGCTGTATGAAGGCGATAACGACCTGGCCAACAG
>JAEUUS010000376.1 GCA_016787545.1 Saprospiraceae bacterium | reverse complement strand
GAAGGTGATTCAGGAAGTGATTACGCTGGTAGTTTTCACGGTGTTTACCCTTTTGCTGTTCAAAAACGAGCAGCTCAAATGGAATCATTTTGTGGGCTTTGGCTTTCTGGTGCTGGCTGTGTATTTTATTCGGAAGTAGGGCTTACCAATCCCATACTGGATTATAACTGAATATTTGAAATCTTGGCTTTTTGGGTGCTACTTGAACGGACAAAATCACCTTGTTTAATTGCCTGTCAATCAATGTCATAATACGATAGGTAGCTTTTAATTCCTCCTCTCTGATTTGCTTGAATGCAGCTTCGCTATTTGCCACAATCACGCAACCATGTTCCCAGATCTGTATTTTGTCGTAAGCCAAAACTTGTGTTGCCTTAAGTTTGGAATAGCTTTTTAATAGTGGTTGTAATGTATAATGGCTTGACACATACTTCGAATACCAAATAAAAAAGTCGTTATAAACTTCCTTTGGATCCAAGAACGCTCCATCTTCAAATACATGCCTGGGAATCGTGTCGCCACCTGAAAAATACCTTTCGGTTATGCTCCCAAAATTTTCCATATAGCAGAATTCTTCTTCAATAAAAGCATAGTCGAACGGTAAGGAATCAATCCTGTGAAGAAGATTGAAAGCAAGGCGTTGCGCCAGCAGACTATCAAATTTTATTTGTTTGCTTTTGGGTAAGCGGCTGATATGCGCTTTGGTTAAAGAATCGATGGCCAGAGCATATTTCTGCCCGTAAAGCATGCATGGCAGTAAGAGGAGAAGCAGCGTCGGGATTGTTTGTCTCAGGGTGTAATTATGCATAAATCATTGTTTCTGAATGTATAGATGCGTTATCCCTGAGAAAAGCTTACTGCCCAACTGCCGACGGGTAATTAAAATGGGTATTTGATCGGCCCCCTGCCATCACAAAAGCTGTATTTCAATCCTTAAATTGTTTCGGTCAAGTAGTATCCAATCGGCATTGTCGTGGGCTGGCAAACAATCCTGCAGGTCAAGGCCGTTGAGGTAATGGGCAAGCGATTTGTCTCCAAGCCTGATGCTCAGTTCATACTTAAATTGTCCGCGGTTTTTGCCTTCGTCTATCCATGCATGGGTCAGGATTTTTCGGCTGGTTTTTACCTGATCCAGTGGCATCGGATCAGGTATTAAAACGCCATCACACCAGCAGCGCCGGTAGTCCGCATCCTCTGAGTGCTTCAGGGTTTCGGTCAGGTGATATTCCAGATATTCACAAAATGCCTGTGTCATATAATGCAGTAAAAAAAATCGCCGCGCCTGAACCATTCCTGGCCCAGACACGGCGAATGTACATTCCAACTTATAACACTGAAGTGTGTCTGAAAAAACTTTTAGCAGAATTCTACCGACACACAGATTAGTGACTTACCACCAACTTGCCGCTTCTGATCTTGCCATTAGTGTTCAGGCGGATCAGGTAAATACCGTTGGGAAGATTTGCGGTGTCGAGTTCCTGCAAACCTGGCTCATAAACAGCCGAGACGATCAGTTTACCCGCAGTATCATACATACTCATCTGACTGGTGCTGTCGCAATAAAACCCGGTAAAACCGTCGGCGGGGTTTGGGAACAAGTTGATTTCATTATCGGAAAGCAAAGGCGTCACTTTGGTAGAATTGACCAGCAGCAACACGTTTTCGTTGGTAATGACCGGGCTATTGAAGTCGAAGAAAATGCCCACCTGCTTTTTAATTTTTGTACCAAGCGTCAGCCCGGGTTTCAGATCTATCTGATACTGAATGGAACCTATACTTCCGGCATAATCGCTGGTAGAATCCGGCAGCCCGATATTGTCAAATTTGAAGATTAACTCTTTGTTGTCTTCGCTTACCAATATCCTCATGTTGTGCGTAGCCGAGATATTGCGGATACTTGCGGGGTTCAAGTTCGGGTCCAGCAGGTCGCGAACCACCACCTGATCTGCCGGTGCGGTACCGGTGTTCTGGAAGAAAATCTGATAAGTAAGGGTATTGTCTTGATTTTGAATGATTTCACCGCCATACTTTGGCGTGCCATTGCGGGCCGGATAAGCCAGTACACAGTTCGGATCGAAGGAGCCTACTACGGTGTTGTACAGGGTGGAAATATTGTTGGCCGGGGTAGGATCGCCGGCGCTGGGGCTCACGCGGGCGTCGGTGATGAATTCCGAGTTAACGGGAGTTCCAGTGCCGATGAGCATATCCAGTTGCAACAACTCGCAGGCGCCGGCAGCCAGACTGGGGATGTTGAAATTTGCGCTGTTGTTCGGGTTTCCGGCCACCTCGTTGTTCAGCACAATGGCGCCCGGGTGCTGGGCAAAATGACTGTTTCCGAGCGTACCGAGCAGGTTGCCGTATTCCAGGTCAATGGTTCCGGGCAAGGCTGTGCTGCCATCGTTGCACACTTCCACACGCATGGAGTAAGGGTACCCGGGTTGGGCGGTTCTGAGTGGTTTTTGCTGAATGCGTAAATCGAGGGCGTTGTTGTTCAAAAAATGGAAATCCAGTCCGGAAATGGTTTGACCTATTACGGAGTTTACAGTGTGCACGCCGCCTGCCGGACAAGCGATATCCCCTGCGCTGTATTGCACGGCATCCAGGTTATAGGTTCCATTAGGAAGCATGATGGCATAATCGCCGTTCTGGTCGGTGAAATTGATGGCGCCTGAAGGCATGGTGCGGATTACCTGATAAGGAATACCGCTGGCGCCATTGCAACCGGCAACACCCAGATCGTTGATCAGTTTTCCGCTAACGGTAGCTGAACATTGGTTAAATTCAATGGAATCTTCTTTTGGGAAGCAGAAATTCATGTATTCCACGCAGGATCCATCGCCCGTAACTGATACGCTATAACAGCCCTGTGTGAGGTTGAACAAGGCCGGGCCGGTATCGCCGGTACTCCACTCATATTGTACGTTGGGGGCGGTTACATTGATGACGGCGGCATCACCAATACCTGTAGCACAATCCAGATCGGAAATTACCAGACTTGGCTCAAAGCCGCCGGCATCTGCTACATGTACGGTGGTGTTCCCATAACACTGAAAATTGCCGGTGGCACTAATATTCACATAGTAATCGCCTCGTTGAAGATTTTGCAGAGCATTGATATCGGTGGTCAAAAATCCATTCGGACCATATACATACAGGTTGTAGGATAGAAGGCCTCCACTGATGTTCAGGTTGATAGAACCGCCCTGATTATTGCTGCAGTCAGATGGACTGCTGCTGCCGCTGATGCTGTAAGCAGGCGCAATGGGTTGAGCAATGTTTACAGAACCTGTGAGGATACAACCCAGGCTGGTTGAAACGGTGATGGTATGTGTTCCCGGGCTTAGTGTGGATGCCCATGCGTTGGTTTCGCCATTATCCCATTGGTAGCTCAGGACCTGATCGCTGTAAACCTGACAATAGCCATAACCTCCATTTCCGGAATAACAGTCAATGGAATAGTCATAAACATGCAATGTTGGCGCAAAAACCTGTACTTGCGTGGAAGCGATGCATCCTTGGGCATCGGTGGCAGTAACAGTGTACAAACCATCGGTCAATCCATTGAGATTTGGGCCGGTTTGTCCAGTGTTCCAGGAATAATTAACCGGTGCGGTAGCATTTACCAATTGTGCGCTGACGGTTCCGGTGTTATTGCCGGAGCAAATCACATTACTATTCGTGTTTATTTTATTGTCGAGAAAAAAGCTACTTGTAGCACTGCATCCGAGTGCATCTGTGATGGTTACTACATACGTGCCTTTTACTAAGTTGTTG
>JAEUUS010000491.1 GCA_016787545.1 Saprospiraceae bacterium | reverse complement strand
CGGTCTTCCACGCCATCACAGGTGTTGAGGATTTGAGAAATTTTGGAATTGGAAAATGGCCGCAATGGGAAACCGTTCACCACAAACGGTGAAACGCCCGCAGCCGGGAATATTTTGAGAAAATTACGACGATTCATGATTTGAGTGTTTTAGTGTTTTGGTGTTTTGGTGTTTTAGTGTTTTGGTGTTTTGGTGTTTTAGTGTTTTAGTGTTTTGGTGTTTTAGTGTTTTGGTGTTGGTAGTTTGGTTAAAAGTGATTATTTTTGAATATCAGTTCACTCTTTAAACCACCTACAATGAAAACTATTACTCGTTTTGAAGATTTACATTGCTGGAAAGCGGCTCGGCTTTTTGCAAAACATGCCTATCAATTTAGTCAGGGAGGTCATCTCGCAAATGATTGGGTTACCAGGAGCCAATTCAGACGGGCTTCATTGTCCATTATGAACAATATTGCTGAAGGGTTTGGGCGATTTTCAACTAAGGATTCAATTCGATTTTTGGATATCGCTAAAGCGTCTTGTAATGAGGTTAAAAGCATGCTTTACCTCTTTGAAGATATTGAATATCTTCCTATTACAACAATTCAGCAACTGCATGGAGAATTGGATAGTGCAGCTAAATTGATTAACGGTTTTATCCGTTATCTCACCAATAAATCTCAAGCCTAATCTCACCAAAACACTAAAACACCAAAACACCAAAACACTAAAACACCTGATACTCCGGCGCATATAACATCGCATTGACCAGGCGGGAGAGTGGAATTTTGACCTCGGAGTCGTTGCCGGTGCTGAGGTAGTTTTCCCATTCGTACACCCAGTCTTGTGCGGGTAATTGATCCAGAAATACCGTGGTGAGGAAATAATCAAGGCGCTCGGCATCTGGCTCTTCCGGGAAGAGGTAATGGAGAAGCTCCGTTACCAACACCAGTGAATCCGATGGGTCTGAAACAACTCCGCTGTCGCGCACCCAGGCAGCTATATCCAGTTGGGTGCCGATGGAATCATTGGAGCCGCTTCCCCAGGCATGGGTGCCAGTGAGCAGTATCTGAGGCAGTTTGTAACGCTGTACAATGGTTGCGGAGTTGAAGAATTGCCGGTTAAGCGCCGGATCTTGATAATACCCGGAATAACCGGCCACATCCAAAGGATAAAACAAATCCATTCCAGCCCTTGCAAGCATGCGCTCCAGCACGGCCGCACTGTAAAAATCGCTGTAATGCTTGGCATTTTCGGCAACCGGATCCGGAACAGGCACCTGGAAATAATTGAAGGCTTGGAGCGACAACTCCAGCGGACTTTTAATCAAAGCGCCAAAAATTTCGTCGGTATTGACGGAGTCGTCCGCGTCGTAAAAATGTTCGCTTTGCAGCAGTTTTTCCAATACTGGTTTGATCTCAAAATTGCTGTCGGTGAGCAACTGAGCCAGCGGGGCAATCACCTCATCCTCGACTTCCTGAGGCACAATTCTGGTGACAAAATAATGGTACAACCTGCGGCAAAACAGCTGGGTAGTGGCAGGTTGTGCAAACACCAGATCCACAAAAGCCTGCAACTCTGCAACCATGCCGGCTGCATCCTGCGTAGTGGCATTTATGGAAGCGCCGCCAAAACGGGCGCTGAACACCTTGGGATTAAAGTCATGACTTTGTGGATAGGCTTTGCCGGCCGGAATCATGGTTTCCGGATCTGTATTCTGATGACGCTGGGCGTGGTTAAACCCTGTGAACACACGGGCGGCCTGGATCACATCATCTTCGGTAAAGGTGGTATAATCACCCGGGCCGGCGGCATCGCCTCGGCCAACCGTGAATAATTCAAAAAACTCACGGGCGAAGTTTTCGTTGGGGTTTTGGGAAAAGTTCTGGTCGTTGTCCAAATACCGCAACATGCAATTGTCGGTAACCAGTTTGATTGCCAGTTTTTTCAGGTTACCCAGGCTGCCCCAGCGCAACAAAGAGAGGTAATCATAGAATTCCATGCTGCTTCCACTGGCGGCGTCCACCGCCATAAACTGGTGAAAAAACAGCGTCATGCGGTGGGAAGCGCCAGGGTCGTGCAATGCTTCATTAACCCACCAGCCCATCACAAAACGAGTAAGGTCCTGATCATCGGCAGGTAGCGGGGCACTGGGAGGTTGAGGCGGGTTGATCCAGGTACTTGGCGCAGCAGCGCCGGCAGAGTAGAGCGGTTGCTCCAGTTGGAGTGGGGCTTGGGTTAGTAAAGCGGCAACTGCTTCGGTAGCAGTCATGCCGGCCAACTCATCCACCCGGGCACGAGTGTATCGATAAGTGGTCCGACGAAGCAAATGCGCCGCCTTACGCCGCCCTAAAACCCCTGCAAGAGGATTTAAAGAAGCCATTGAAAATCGGTTAAAAGGTTTGACTAAAAAAGTCGTCTTCAGTGGGATTCGGAGGCGGGATGTCAAATGATCGTCGGGCGACGAAGCGATACGGGATTAAAGGAAATAAGGCAATCAACCGGGAGGATTATGCGGCATTGAACGGCCAGGTTTAGATTTTATTGGCAGGGATTGGAAGTTTTTTTGTTAAAAAAAGAGGCTGCCGGATTCTTCCGGCAGCCTCCTGGCTGATATGGTTTTTATCAAAAAGTGTAACTATTTAGCAACCACTAATTTAGTGATGCCAAAGTTGTTTCCTTCTGTCAAACGGACCCAGTAAGTTCCATTTACCCATTGTTGTGCAGGAAGTGCCAGTTGCTGGCGACCTTCTGCTGAAGGGATGTTATTTTGGTAAACACGTTTACCCATCAAGTCGAACACTTCAACCGTTACATCCCCCTTTCCACTCAGGGTGGTGGTGAGCAGTGTTTGACTGGAGGCCGGGTTAGGCGTTAGTGCAAGATCCAGCGTTGGGTTTTGGTTTGGCGTGAATACGCTGCTGGTGCCAGGGATGGCAGCAGGGTCAACCTCTACCCACAATAAATTATTATCCACAAATGGGTGATTTCCGGCAGCAGTAGGACCAAGTAAGTGGATACCTGGGTCGTAATCCTGTTGGTAAACCAGGCCTACATTGGCGCCAATATGGCGTGGCAGCATTGGATATACATTTTCAACGAATGGGATCAAAACGGTGTCCGAAATAAATGGTGCAGAGATAATATCAAGTGGATTGCCCCAGTTTTCACCATTGTCAGTAGATTTTACCAAATACACATGACGGAAGAATTGTTGATCTGTGTTGCTACCGCGGTACAATTCGTGCAAGGCTGCATAACCAACGTAAATAGTACCGTCTGCGCTTGCGCCGGAGGATGGCATACTTGCCAGACTCATATAATATGGTGCAATTTCAGCAATTGCTGTTACGCCAAGTGCTCCATCACCGTCATAATCCAAAGCGCCGCCAATCAGTTGGAAGTTATCCGTTCCAAAAGATTCTTTCCAGTGGAGCAAACCGTTTATGCCAGGATAGAAAGAGGAGCCTGCCGCAACATCGGTATCTGCATAATACATTTCACCAAAGAAAACATGCACCTCGCCGTTGTCATCCACCAGCAGGTTGCCGGAACCATCTGAACTGAATACAGCCAGAGAATCCGGAGCATTAGGATCTTGTTCGCCTACATCGTCAATGGTGTAGGAGTCGCCTTCAGCGCCGGCATAATTTTCCAGTACATCAGGAAAATCATTTACCAGAAGGGTTTCCCAGGTGTCGCCGTTGTCGTAAGATTTAAATACCTGTAGGTCGTTCCAGGCAGGAAATGCAGCTACTGCTACGGTGCTGCCATTCACATCAATAGCATATTCGTCAGCACCATGAGCCGTGTATTTGGTATTGTCCAAGCCCGGTATTTTGACAAATTGCTTGTCCCAGGTCAGGCCGCCGTCAGTAGAGCGCCAGTAAAGGATATGGCCATTGATGCCTTCATAAACGGTGCCGGTGTTTCCGGTTGGCGTAGTGATGGCAATCACGTGTATATTATTTCCTGAGGTTACAAGGTGCGGCCAAAGGCAGCCTTGTCCTGCGGGCAAAGAAAGGTTGGATTCAGTCCAGGAGGTGGCTCCCGGAGCCTTGCGCATGAAGCGGAGGATATACGGTGTAACAGAAGTTCCGTGTGAAATAGCCACCTCTGTACCATCATCCAGAATTCCGGCAGAAGGGAAACCTGTACGAACAGACTCAATCCTGGAGGGATTTGCCGTCCATGTGCCACCTGAGCGGGCGCTGTAGCCTGTACCACGTTCAGGGAATGCATCAGCGCCATCTGTTGCAAAAGTATAGGTTGAAACAGGTTCGCCATTTGGTTTGTAATACACTCTGGAAGGAACGCAGCCATAACCATGGGCATCCCAACGGGTTACAGCAACAAGTTCCTCGGAATTGTTGCGGTCAATACTTCCGCTGACAAATTCATTGGGGTTTACCAGATCCGGTGTGAAGGTTTCAGGCAAAACAGCCTGTTTGTTAAACGGGACTGGCTTGAGTTGGGCAACCTTGGGCATAGTATGCGGTGCAAGGTTTTGTGCGCTGGCAACAAAAGCCATTCCAATGGAAACGGCAGAGAACAGGTACTTTTTTAGCATGGTGCAATTTGATTGGATAAATGAAATGATTGCCTGTGACAAATTCAGGGCAAAAAACAGCATAAATGTAGGGAGGAACGATGTTTCTAAGTCAGGGTTTTTACCCAATCTGTAAAAAACTGACCAAAAAAACGCAAAAGGGGGGAACAGTTTTTCAAACATTCTATCTTTGCACCTTTACAACCACAGTCAAACTTAACCTGCTCTTTTTGTTATGAACAGACTTTTTCACTTTCTCCTTTTGCTGGCCCTCTGTGTAGGGGTGGCTTCCAACCTGAGCGCACAAGGCGCAGATGGTACTGATGATGACGGTTTTGTGGTGCAAATTACCACACCTGCCTCCATCGCTCAAAACCTTTTTAATGCTGCAGAATGTGGCTGGGAAGGCAGCACATACGGCCCAAGCATTACTGCCGACCAGGCATTTTGTGGCGATGTGGTATGGGCAAAAGACTCCCTGGGATGCACGCCTATTACCAACAACCTGACCGGTAAAATTGCTTTGCTGCGTCGTGGTACCTGTAACTTCAGCTTGAAAGTGTACCATGCCCAACAGGCAGGCGCTATTGCTGCTGTTATTACCAACCACTATAACACCGCAACTGATGGTCCTTGCACCTGGAACATTGGCGGTATGTCTGGTGGCGACTCAGCTGCTGCAGTGGTGATCCCATCTATCCTGATTCACCGTCAAACGGCAGAACAGATTGATGCGGCGATCAAAGCAGCGCAACCGGTAACCCTGTGCTTTGCGTTCCCTCGCATGTCTGGCCCAACTTCCGCATCTATGTATGCAACACCACTGAGCCAGGTTGATACCATGCAGGCTATCACGGTGAATTACAACAACCGTTCCGGAGCTACACAAACCGATGTTAACCTGAAAGCAGAGTTCTTCGGCCCAAGTGGCTCATTATTGGGTAGCGTAACCTACAATATGCCGGTTTGTGAACCAAATGCAGACTCTTTCATTGTGTTCCCTTCATTTTATGCTGCACCAGCTAAAGGAAAGCACACAGTAAGGTTCACCAACGATAAGTACACGGAGTCTATCGACACCGTTTACAGCTACTACGAGCACACGGATTACACTTTTGCTACCGACAATCTGGTAGTGGATCCAGGTGGCGTTGGTCCGGCTGATGCTGATTTTGCTGCTGCCAATTTCTACATTCAGAGTGGTGGTTTGTGCCTCACCGGCGATGCTCCTGCTAAAGCTACTTATGCAACCTTTGGTATTTCCAATATCGAAGCTGTGTATGTACCTGGCTCTCCTTCTGCCAATATCATCGGTATTGCTGTGTACAAAGCAGACGTTGATGGCGACGGCGCTGGTGATTTGTCTTCCAGCTTTGTAGACGATCTGGGCGCTGGTTTGATTGCCTATGTAGACTATGAAATGACTGGTAATGAAGTGAATGATGAATTCATCAGCGTACCACTTACCGATCTGGCTACTGGCGATCCTGGTGTAAATCTGGACCCAAACAGCGGCTACTATGTATCCTTGATTTATGATGGAACAGAGGCTGGTACCAGCATTTGTGTTCGTTTCATCAACTCTTTGGACGTAGGTTATGCTGCATTCACTGGCTACCCAACTACTCCGCTGTACTTCGGTCAGTTGTACACTGGTGGCTGGTCTGGTGCAATGGTTGCTCAGCGCCTTGAACTGGATGGTTTCACCCCAGGTTCCAGCACGAATGAGCCAAAGAAACTTGCTGATACCAAGTTCTCAATCACGCCAAATCCTGCGAACGAATTCGTTAACCTGAACCTGAAACTCAACGACGTTAACCCTGCGGTTTCAGTTTCTATTCTTGACGCTAATGGCCGCGTAGCTGTAGGTACTCAAGTACAGAAAAACATTCAGGAAGGCGTAATGAACTTCAATGTGAAGAGCCTCCCATCTGGCACCTACTACATGTGGGTACGTACAGCTGAAGGTTCTACCCTGAAGCCAATCGCTATCTGCCACTAATTCCAGATTGGAATGAAAGCATATGGGGCGTCCCGGTTTTTACCGGGACGCCTTTTTTCGTTTAATGTCGTCGATTATCCAAACCTAAACTGCAGCTGACTTTACAAAACAGTATCTTTGCGTTTCAACAAATCATTTAACCTTAACCGTTTATTTGCTATGAAAAAAATGAAGATACACTTCCTTTCGCTGTTGTCAGGTGCTGCGCTGCTGCTGGCATCTGCCGCAAATGCCCAAGGTGTTTTGGGTACCGGCGATGATGGATTCGTGGTTCAAATCACTTCCCCTGCAAGTATTGCACAAACCCTCGTACATGGCGCAGATGCTGGCGTTTGTCAATGGATCGGGCAGAGTGAATGGGGCGCTGATGTTACCGAAGAACTTTGTGGTGAAGTGGTATGGGCGAAAGACTCCCTGGGCTGCGGTCAGTTGACCAATGCTGCTCAGTTGAATGGTAAAATCGCGCTGATTCGTCGTGGTACCTGCGGCTTCTCTGTGAAAGCTTACTGGGCTAAACAAGCCGGAGCGAAAGCTGTAATTATCGTGAACCACTACAACAATGCTCAGGACGGACCTTGCACTACCTACGCTAATGCAACGCAGTTCCTGGGTGGTATGACTGGGTTGGATAGCGCTGCGGCGGCTACCATTCCGGCCATTTTCCTGGAGCGGCAGACCGCAGAAGATATTGATGGCGCACTCGCAGCGGGTCAAACAGTGAATGTTTGCTTCTCTTTCCCGCGTTTGACCATCCCAACCTCTGCCTCTATGTATGCTACGCCGTTGAGTCAGGTGGATACCATGCAGGCTATTACGGTGTTGTACAACAACCGCTCCGGTGCTACTCAAACAGATGTTAACATCAAAGCCGAGTTCTTCAACCCAAGCGGTGCAAGCCTTGGCTCTTTGACGTACAACATGCCAGTTTGCGAGCCAGGTGTAGACTCTTTCATTGTATTCCCTCCATTTTATGCACCGCCGGCTTTAGGTAAACACAGCGTACGTTTCACAAACGACAAGTTTACCCAGTCTATCGATACTGTGTATAGCTACTTCGAGCACACCAATTACACTTTCGCAACGGACAATCTTGTGACTGATCCGGGTGGCGTTGGTCCGGCAGATGCTGATTTCGCTGCTGCGAATTTCTACATTCAGAGCGGTGGTTTGGTACTGACCGGCGATGCACCGGCTAAAGTAACTTATGCCACTTTTGGTATAGCCAATATTCAGGATGTGTATGTGCCAGGCAGCCCGTCTGCCAACCTGATTGGTGTGGCTGTGTACAAAGCTGATGTAGATGGCGATGGCGGCGGCGATTTGGCCAGCAGTTTCGTAGACGATCTGGGCGCTGGCTTGATCAGTTACCAGGACTATGAAATGACAGGTAATGAAATCAACGATGGTTTGATTCATGTGCCACTCACAGACTTGTCTACCGGCGAGCAAGGCGTTGATCTTGAGCCAAACTCCGGCTATTATGTTTCACTCATTTATGATGGAACTGAAGCAGGTACCAGCAAATGCGTACGTTTCAACAACTCCTTGGATGTTGGATACGCTTCTTTCACCGGCTACCCAACTACGCCACTGTACTTTGGTCAGTTGTTCACCGGCGGATGGCAGGGCGCCATTGTGGTTCAGCGTTTGCAAATGGAAGGTTTTGACCCGGGTGTTAAAACCATTGAGCCTAAAAAACTCGCTGACAGCAAAATCAATATCACGCCAAACCCTGCCAGTGATTACATCAATCTGGAGTTGAATCTGGAGGCTGTAAATCCTGCCGTTTCAGTGTCTTTGGTTGACGCTAAAGGTCAATTGGTGAATGGTACACAGGTTGAACGTAATTTCCAAAACGGTGTAATGCGTTTGGAAGTAGCAAAAGTTCCTTCCGGTGTTTATCACCTCTGGATCCGTTCTGCTGAAGGTTCTACCATGAAGCAAGTGGTGATTGCACACTAACCAGTAGGATATGAGCCATTCCGAAATCCGGAGTGGCACAATACAAGGACTTTTGAACCACGGAGTCACAAAGGGCACAAAACAGATATTTTGTGTGCTTTGTGTCTTTGTGGTTCATTTGTTTGTGGGATGATAAATGGTAACTATTTAAGGTCTTTTTGAACCACAAAGTCACAAAGGGCACAAAACAGGTATTTTGTGTGCTTTGTGCCTTTGTGGTTCATTTGTTTGTGTGATAATAAATGGCAACTATTTAAGGTCTTTTTGAACCACAAAGTCACAAAGAGCACAAAACAGGTATTTCGTGTGCTTTGTGTCTTTGTGGTTCATTTGTTTGTGGGATGATAAATGGCAACTATTTAAGGTCTTTTTGAACCACGGAGTCACAAAGAGCACAAAACAGGTATTTTGTGTGCTTTGTGTCTTTGTGGTTCATTTGTTTGTAGGATTTAGTGGTTTGCCTCAAACGTCCTCCACGTAATCCAAATCCCTGTGGAAGGTTTCTTTCATGCCCCAGAGTGCTAAAAAGGCGATGCCCAGACAAACGGCGCCTACAATATACCCAGCCGTAATAACACTTCCTGTAACAGCGGCGCCTTTCAGATACTTGAATGATTCATTGATGGGAACCTGCATGCCCCGGGCAAAATTCGGCACTGAGGTAGCTACCGTAGATCGCAGGTTGGTGCCAAACTGCTCTGCGCCAATAGTGACAAAAATAACCCAGAAACCAACGGAAAATCCAAGCAGGAAATGCCCCAGGTAAAACATTTCTGGTGAATGGAATGGAAGGGCTAAATAGCCTAAAACAGCCAATACATCCAATCCTAAAAACAGCGCCATAACCTTTACCCTGCTCTTCAGTACCTGGCTCAACATGCCGGAAACGAGATCTCCTAAAATAAGTCCAATGTAGGCTATGGCAATAGCATTAGATGCTAAAATGCCGTCTAAACCCTTGGCTTTGCCAAACTCAGGTGCAAAAAACACCAGAACGCCAATCACAAACCAGGTTGATGTTCCAATAAATATACAGCGTAAAAAACGTACCAGCCGATCCCAACTTGTAAACAACGCCAGGAAATTCCCTCTGCTGATATGTGATTGCTCCCGCACCTGCTGAAAGATTCCGGACTCAGATACACTGATGCGTAAAATGAGCAGGAGTACGCCAAGCCCGCCACCTATGAAATAGCATTCCCGCCAGGGAAAGTTTTTTTCTATAACCCAGGCAAGTAACGCGCCGGTAAGGCCAACACTGGCCACCAGCATGGTTCCAAGCCCTCGTTTATGTTTCGGCAATACTTCCGCAACCAGGGTAATTCCCGCGCCAAGTTCGCCAGCCAGACCAATACCTGCGATAAACCGATAAAAGGCATAATCCATATATCCCGTGGCAAAACCATTCAGGATATTGGCAAGAGAATAAAGTGCGATGGAAAAATACAGCACCCGAACCCGGCCCCGCTTATCGCCCAGAATCCCCCACAATATGCCGCCTACCAGCATGCCAAACATTTGCCAGTTTTGTAAAGACAAACCTTTGTCTGTTAGATCCTGCCCGGAAAAGCCGAGATCAGTCAGGCTTTTTACCCGGACAAAACCGAATAACAACAGGTCATAAATATCAACGAAATAGCCCAGGGCGGCTACAATAACTGCGGCATTGAGGATTTTTGCGTTAGGGTTGATGTTTGCCATATAAGAGTAGTCTCAAATTTGAACAGAGGAGGCGCAATGTTATAAATCCGAATTGAAATTATGGTAAAAACATCAGGGACAAAAGTAAAGGGAAGCCGCGATGGTGCAGACCGGCTTCCCTTTTAAATGCCTGACAATTGGCAGGCATCGATATATCTTTATGTGTAAGTTATTGGAATTTGTAGCTTAATGACTCAGATTATGCTCAGCGAGAATTTGCTGCGCGCGATCTAAAATGGTAGTGTCTTCGATGTGAACAATGCCGCCATTGGGGCCTGGCTCCAGGTGAAACTCAACCACCTCGCCATCCTTATATTGGTGTGCACCGAAATAATTGCGAACCGTCTGTTCTTCCAGGTTCAGCTCTTGCGCTATGCGTGAAATACTGCCATGCGGAAGTGCGTGTTTAATCTTGCGCAATTCTTCGAATGTGATATTCATATGCAAAATGTTTAGTGAAAAAATTGGGTCGAAAAATTTCCCTAAGGTATGCTAATAGGACTGCAAAAAGCAAACAAAAAAAGTAATTTTTTTTTCAACTTTTTACAAAAACGCAGGCCTCTTTTTTCCCAATCTTCTCCACGTAAAACATCCTACCTTTGCGCGCGTTTAATACCCTGAGTAGTCTGACTCAATCTTGCTATTCCATTCCATGTTTTTACATATCGTTTCGTTCGACATACCATATCCGGCCAATTACGGAGGGGTCATTGTGATATTTAACCAGATCAAAGCGCTTCAGGCTCAAGGAGTTAAGGTCATACTGCATTGTTACCAGTATGGCGACCGAAAGCCTCAGCCGGAGCTGGCTAATTATTGCCATGAAATATATTATTACAAGCGCAGCCGATCCATTATATATCAGGCCAGTTTGTTGCCTTTTATTATGCGTACACGTCAAAGCAGTGCGCTACTCAAACGTTTGAAAAAAGACCGGTATCCGATTCTTTTTGAAGGGATGCATACTGCAGGCTTGATTTGGCATCCAAGTTTGAAGAGCCGGCAGAAATTAATCCGGATGCATAATGTTGAATGGCAGTATTATGAAAGTTTGTCTCAACTTACACCAGCAACTGCTCCACTGGAAAAGGCGTATTATTTTTCAGAAAGCATCAAATTGCAGCGAATTGAGCCAAAAGTGGTCCTGCACGCAGATGAAATTATCACGATTTCCAGTACTGATGAGGCTTATTACCGGGCATTAAAAGCAAACACACAATACATTCCGGCATTTCACCCCAACGATGTAGTAGAAAGTTTGTCGGGAAAAGGTGAGTATGTTTTGTTTCATGGAAAGTTAAGTGTTCCGGATAATGAACTTGCAGCAATGTGGCTCATTCGGGAGGTGTTTTCAGATTTTGATATCCCATTTGTGATTGCAGGTATGGCGCCATCAGACAGGTTAAAAGATTTGGTAAGCCAATACGATCATATCAGATTGATCGAAAACCCGGATGATGAACAAATGAGTTCTCTGCTGTCTAAAGCGCACATTAATCTGTTGTTGTCCTTTCAGTCTTCAGGCGTTAAGTTGAAATTGATCAACGCACTGTTCCGGGGTAGATTTTGCATCGTTAACGACCATATGGTAAAAGGTACCGGTCTGACAAAATTGTGTTATGTTAAAAATTCGGCAGCCGCAATTCGGCAAACTATTGAAGCTTTAATAAACGCTCCTTTTGAACAAGGAAAAGTTTTAGAACGGAAATCAGTGCTGGAATCGGAGTTTTCTAACCTGGAAAATGCGAAAAAACTGATACAACTCATTAAATGGCAATAAACCAGCCATGGCTACCAATATCCCAGAATCAACATTGAAAAAAATCCGGCGGGTTGGAAAGGGTTTGAATGCCCTTGCCGCCGTGTCGCCGGCGCTTGCAGGTCGCATAGCCTTTACCTTCTTTTGCACCCCCAAACCTCTTCCTGTCAGAGAAACCGACCGGAATTTCCTGGCTACCGCCAAACACGACCAATTTTCATCAGAAGGTAAGATGATCCGCACTTACCATTGGTCAAATAATAATCCACAAGCGCCCACGCTTCTTTTTCTTCACGGATGGGAGTCGAATGCTGCACGCTGGCATAAATATGTGAAGGCCGCGCTTGCTGCTGGTTTTTCAGTGTCTGCATTTGATGCTCCTGCAAGTGGTCATTCAGGAGGCAAATTGTTAAACGCCTGGTTGTACAGCAAGGCCTTGCAAAAGTTCCTGTCTCGCCATGGTACTCCCTATGGTATAGTAGGGCACTCTTTGGGAGGCGCAGCCGCCGTTTTTGGCTTAACCATGTTTGACACGATCAAGCCTGAAAAGGTGGTGCTTCTGGCCTCTTTCGCCGAATCTACCCGTGTTATTCGGGATTTTGCTGGTATTTTAGGCGCTAATGAAAACGTTGTTCAAGCCATTTTTCGCCATATTGAAAAACGCAGCGGAATACCTATTGAGGCATTCTCTGTTCGTCAAAAAGCTGGCCTTCTCACCAATGTCAGTGGCTTGGTGATGCACGACCGTGAGGATGAGGTAGCACCTGTTGAAGAAGGCAGGGAAATTGCCAGAAGTTGGTCTTGTGCCTATCAGGAAACTTCAGGATTGGGACACAGGATGCAGGATCGGCAGGTTGTTCAGGCAGTGCTTGATTTTTTGAAAACCCCGTAATAGCAAGGGACTTTCCCAATAGACTTGTTGTGAATGGATAAAGCAAAACGGCCAGACAGCCCTTTTGCTGCCTGACCGTCTTTCACAAGATTAAACCGGGAGATTAGCGTGGTAGGAGTAAAGTTGGATTAAGAAAGCGCGCCCTGAAGGAAATGGGCAAATAAGGTTTTGGTCCTTCCAGTATCTGCCTTGGCAGACTTTTATATCTTGAATTGCTAGTTTTGAGTCATGAGCGCTCCAACTTTTTGGAACGCCCACGACTGCTGAAAAGAGCAACTTTTCGTCAATTTAGAGTGGTTTTTCAAAGGGTATTCTTTTGTATGCTATTGATTCTTTGGGGGCTGTAAATCAAACGGTATTCCTTTTCAAACGGTGCCGGGGTTTAGTTTTTCACTTGGTTTCTCAGGGTTTTTATAAACCGGGGATTTGACAATTGCCTGGTTATTACCGGCGCCATCAAATCCCCGGGTACTCGTACTTTTATTTAACCTGAATCATGGTCTTCGTTGCACTATCCGTAGCGGTCTCGAGTTTGTAGTAGAGGGCTCCGGAGGCATTCAGCAATGCCCTTTCCAAAGGAATGCTGTTGTATCCCTTAGGGAAGTCAGCTTTCTGACTGAACACCAATCGGCCTGATTGGTCAAAAATGGACAGGGTTGCAGTAGTTGCTTCTGGCAGGTGGAACCCGATGAGCGTACGATTCACGAATGGGTTTGGCTGGTTTTGATACAGTTCAAATCCAACGCCACTGATCGTGCTTCCGTCCTTTCCGTTGAAACGCAGTGCTACTTCCAATCGCTGGGTGGTTTTGCCTGTGCCATCTGTGTACTGGTAAGATTCAGCTTTGGTGATACGGCTTGAAATTCCGATCAACTTGCTCACTTCACCAGCCTTACGTGCTTTGAATTTCAGGCTGAATTCACCTTGTGTTACGCCATCGAATGATGTGGTTATGGCATTTTCAGTGGCAAAAGTTCCAAAGTTGTCAGCTTTCATTCCAGGACCAGGAATGATGTCCAGCAAATCCATGTCATTGAACTGGAGTGTGAACTGGTATCCGGCCACCTTTTCGGCTGCTTTGAATTTTACTTCAAACACTTCACCTGCCTTTACTTCACGATCTTCTACATCGAACAACAGGGTGCCTGTGCTGCGCTCTTCCACGGTCATCAATGAATTGGCAATGGCAGTTGCGTTCACGTCGCCCACTTTCACTGCTACAAAGTCATCAACCATGGCATTAGCCTGAATGTCTGCAACTGTTTTTTCCTCAGGGAACGTAGTCTGGAACGGGTTGGCTGCATTTGGGAACACAAAGGATTTGTCCACAAAGCGCCAGCTATCGTTTGCAGGCAGTTCCGTGTAAATACCGAGGATCAGTTTACGGAGTTCTACAATGTCGAAGGTGGTGATGCTACCTGAACGGTTTGCGTCAGCTGCAATCATTTTATAGGGTGAGTTCAATGGCTCAAGTCCCAGAATGTGCTTGCTGATCAAAACAAGGTCGTAAGTCGTAACCCCGTTTAATGGGTTGTCGTCTTTCGTTGGCGTGATGGTGTAGTTCATGTGCATTGGCACTGCATTCAGGAACGAGAAGTGACCATCAGAATCCGTCATGTCAAACATATTGAAGGTAGGACCTGAGAGTTCTACATCCGTTTCCTCCAAACCTTCGTTCATTTCTGTTTTCAACAGACCAGCCACAGATGCCGAACCATTGCCACAGTTACCGTTGTTGTCCTGGATAATCATATAGGTTTCGCAGTTGTCGGCGTTGCCATAAGCATCCAATCCCCAGAGTTCTACACATTGTGGGCCCAGTTCGTCGCAATCGAAGGCGATGCTTACTTCCGGGTTGCCATTGGCGTCAACCGGGAATCCTGTACCGGTACCACATTTTCTGATACCGAAAGTCAGGTAGTCATCCGGTGTACTGTTGTCATCTGCATTGAGCAGGAAGTCTGAAGCAAACAGTGTGATCAGGCCGGTTTGAGTCAGATTGCCTGTCAATCCGTTCATGCACACAACCGTTGGCGCTTTGCAATCCTTTACAATGAATTCGTATTCGCAAACTTTTTCATTACCGCAACCATCGCTGGCAATCCATTTGATTTTGTGTCTGCCATATGGAAGTTCTGGCAGACTGTACAGGCTTGGCGCCACCGTAGTATTCCAGCGTACAGAAGCCGTCAGACTGGTACCATTCACTGTTGTTTGCAATCCGAAACGGTATTTCTGGTTAGCGGCCACTGCGCGTTCGTCATAAGTACGCGGCGTACCACCGGAGAAGTTCGGAGTGTTCGCATTGTTATAGTTTATCACACCAGGCGCAGGTGGGTTGGCGCTGCTCACCACGGTTTCCATGCTGCCGTTTCCATCCAGATCCAGGAACAGAAGGTAACGGATGTTCAGGTTAGAACCTGAGCACAGATCGGTTGCAGAGATGGTCAGGTCCACTGGCGCTTCGTTCAGATTGTTAGACTGAATAGCAGGATCCCACCAATAGTTTTCGTTCCACAAATTAGGATCGTTGGTGGTCAGATCACAGAATTCAACCGGACTTGCAGGGCAGGTGATTTCAGGAGCCTGCTGGTCGATGATTTTGATGATCTGTTTGTATTCGTAACAATTCGCGTTCTGGTTCCAGTAAATACTGTAATTGGTTGCCGTCTGATCGTTCGGTGTAATTTTTACCACCGTTGGAGCCCATGGCGCCAGGGTGCCTTGTGGAGATACAATCGGACCAGGCAGATTGCTGGTATGACTGCTGTTCGGGTGTGGAGTCGGATTTGGTACCACGATGCAGCCAGCTCCAGGGTTATACGTACACCAGTTAATGATTTTCCAGGTGCGTTCAATTTTGTAGCAAGCATCTGGCACTACGGTGTAAACCTGATCCTGGTAGCTTAAGCCGAGCAGTTCACAATCCTCACCGAAAAACTGTGGTTCACCAAACATGCCTGTGCCATCGCAGGTTGTCACAACCGCATCATCCGGGAATTTGATGAAATAATCCTGCTCATAATTCACGAAGATGCGCTGTGTGCACTGTGTACTCAAACCGTGACAATCGTACACACGGAAGGTGCGGGTAATAGTACCCTTATTGCAAACGGTGTCAAATTGTGTGTAACTAACAGAGTGTGTCAACCCTTTTTGACCCTGGAATTCATAATTGACATCCAGACAACAGTTGTCGTACACATTCGGCTTGCCATACGTCCACAAGCTTGGATCGAAGTTCTCGCAGTTGACCGTTACATTAAACGGTGTTTCACATACCGGCTTCAGATTGTCCTGAACCTTTACCATCACCTCACACTCATTATAAATAGGTGTGCCGTCAGGCAGGGTTGAAATCGTTCCGTCAGGATTCAGCTGGTACACACGAAGAATAACTTTCAACTCCGTTCCTACTTCGCAGCAGTAGAACTTGATAGAGTCAGACTCCGCAGTAGCCACCTCGTATTCGCTCATACCCAATGGATTGGCTGCACAAGGTGAGTTGTCAAGGTTGTTGATACAATCACTGTATGGCTGTGAGCGGCGAATGGTAAATTTGATGTCGCTGCACAGATCGAAAGATCCATCGTCGAAAGTGGTTGCACGCACCCAGGTTACACCGGCGAATTCACAATTTGCCACATTGGTTTCGTAACAATCATTAGGATTGTCTTTTCCGATACCAACGATTGTGGTTTCATCACAAGCGGCGGTTGGAGGCTCAAAGTCCTGAACAGTCAGGTTAAAACTGATAGAGCTGGTATTGCCGCAGTCGTCTTGTGCAATATACACCACCAGGTGATCGCCAATCGGAATGCAAGGAATAGCGCCAAATGATCCAAGTGTATCTGTGTTGTTTGGCAGATTGCCAGGGAAGTTATACAGACCGCCATTCACACCCAATGGATTGCCCAACATACCTGTGTTTGGATCAATTGGGTAAATCAGTGCACTGATTTTATTCACTCGGGAGCAGCTGTCCATCACCAATACTTCTGGCAGAATCATGCTCGCACAACAATCATATGGATCGGTGCTTTCCAACTGATCAGGAATCGGAGTCAGGAATACCGGACCTTCTTCATCCAACACTTGTATAAGCTGGATATGTTTTTTAATTTGACCTGTGCAAGGGTCTACAACAGACCACTCACGAGAAATACTGTAACTTCCATCGCAGCTCCAAACAGGGGTATCGTGATGTTCCCAGAAAATGGCGCCGCCGTCAGGCAAACCAAATACATACGGGAATCCCTGAAGCCCTTGATCCTCAATCCATTGTGGTGTTGGGTAAACACCAATTTTGCAAGAGAAATACTGTGCGTCAATGCCGTCGTAATCTGGCGGGAAGTTGACGTCAGCAAGCGTCGGACGCAACAGATTCAGTGTTTGGATACAAGTAGCAGTATTACCGCTCGCATCTTTAACCGTCCAGGTGCGGCTGATGATGGATGTCAGACCTGAGGCACAGTTTTGGTTGGTAGATTGATCCAGATAGCTCAGGGTTACATCTGAGCAGAAGTCCAAATTAGCCAGCATAGAAACAGCTTTCGGAACGACAAAGCTTTGGTTGCCATTTGGAATCACATCAATGGGGTCTACTCCGTTCGGGAAGCCTGCACCGAAATTGCCTAACATTTTGATGTGCAGGTCGGCAATTTGGATGGTAGATACATCACCGCCGGCATTTTGGTCTGCAATGCGAACTTTCCAGATGCCATTTACCTGTTCGTTGTCAAAACTGCTCAAAACGCCAAGACCGAAAGGAATTTGGGCATTTTTATCCATCGTATAGCTGTC
>JAEUUS010000483.1 GCA_016787545.1 Saprospiraceae bacterium | reverse complement strand
GCCCGGCAAAGTGGCCAATTTCCTCATTACCAACGGAAGCGTATTTAAAGCCGATACCAAAATCCAGCAGCATTGGGTAAAAGGTCGTGGTTTTGATGTCAATATGGACAAATCCATGCCGGCAGGAAGCCTGGGCATTTACCAGCTCAAAGTGGGCGCCGATGCCTACACCCTCACCCTCAAAGGTAAACCCGATGCTCCGGAAGCTCAGCTCATGAAAGCCGACAGCGCCAAACTGAAAGCCACCTTCAGCTATCAGCCCGGCGGCCTGGTAACCCTTTCTTTCCAGCCAGATACCTTGAAAAAAGGCTACGTAGGGCTTTCCGGCGCTCTCGACAAGCAACAAATGAGTGGTACCGGTACCTTGCAAGACGGTTCCTGGGTGAGCTGGTCGGCCAGCTACGCCAAAGCGGGCGAGCCTGAAAAGCCCAAAAAACAGGATCCTGTGCCCGCCCCACCCAGCCTGGGCGATGTAATCTATCCGTTTACAGCCTTTGGCTGGAAAGACAAGCCGCGGGCAGAAACTGTGCTGATTCAAAATACCACCGTTTGGACCGGCGAAAAAGAAGGCATCCTCAATAACACCGATGTGCTCATTTCTAACGGAAAAATCCAGAAAATTGGTCGCAAACTACCGGTGCAGGACAATGCAGTGGTGATCAATGGCGAAGGCAAACACCTGACTGCCGGCATCATTGACGAACACTCGCACATTGCCGCCACCCGCAATATCAATGAAGGCACCCAGGAGTCTTCAGCAGAAGTGCGCATTGGCGATGTGATTGATTCTGAGGATATTGACATCTATCGGCAGTTGGCGGGAGGCGTTACGTCCAGCCATATTCTGCACGGCTCTGCCAACCCGATTGGCGGACAAACCCAGTTGATCAAGCTGCGCTGGGGGTATGCGCCGGAGGAAATGAAATTCCAAAACTGGCCCGGCTACATCAAGTTTGCGCTGGGTGAAAACGTGAAACAAAGCAACTGGGGGCGCGAGGGCGGCAGCCGTTACCCGCAAACCCGTATGGGTGTGGAGCAGGTGTATGTGGATTACTTCACCCGTGCGCAGGAGTATGCGCGCCTGAAGGCATCCGGCAAGCCATACCGCAGAGACCTGGATCTGGAAGCACTGGCAGAAATACTGGAGGCCAAACGTTTCATTACCTGCCACTCTTATGTGCAATCTGAAATCACCATGCTGATGCGCGTGGCAGAACAATTCAAATTCCGGGTAAACACCTTCACCCACATCCTTGAAGGCTATAAAGTGGCCGACAAAATGGCCAAACACGGCGTGGGTGGTTCAACCTTCTCAGACTGGTGGGCCTACAAGTTTGAGGTATATGAGGCCATTCCTTACAACCCGAAAATCATGGCCGACCGCGGTGTAACCGTGGCCATCAATTCTGATGATGCAGAAATGGCGCGCCGATTGAATCAGGAAGCCGCCAAATCTGTGATGTACGCAGGAATGAAAGAACACGATGCCTGGAAAATGGTAACCATCAACCCGGCCAAACTGATGCGTGTGGATGACCGGACCGGTTCCATCAAAACCGGTAAAGATGCCGATGTGGTATTGTGGAATGAAAATCCGCTTTCCGTGTATGCCAAAGCGGAAAAAACCTGGGTAGATGGTATTCTGTTCTATGATCGGGAAGAAGACCAGAAACGCCAGGAAGAGGTGCAAAAAGAACGCGCCCGTCTCATCCAAAAACTACAAACCGAGAAAAAAGGCGGCGAAGGCGGCGATCGGCCGTCGCGTCAGAAACAACATTACCACTGCGACCACGAAGAGGACGCGGGGTAGAACGCGGGGAACGCGGATTTTTTGGAACGCGGATGACGCAGATGACGCGGATTTTTATGTGCTGCCTGCGGCAGCTATTTCACGTGTTATGATTAATCTGTGTGAAATCTGTGCAATAAATCTGTGTAAAATCTGTGCGAAACCCCATCTACGGGAAAGCACCACGTGAGCAACCCAACCGAACGCCAACTCAAACACTCCCACACTCCCCAACTCCCACACTCAACCACACACATGCATAATTTCTTTTCTTCCAAACCCAATCGCCTGTGGACCATCATGGCCGGTTTTTTTGTGGCTAATGCATTGGTAGCAGAGTTTATGGGGGTGAAATTGTTTTCCCTGGAAAAAACGCTCGGTTTTGAACCGGCAAACTGGTCAATCCTGGGGCAAAGCGGATTATCCTTTACCCTAACCGCAGGGGTGCTACTCTGGCCGGTGGTGTTTGTCATGACCGACCTGATGAACGAGTATTTTGGTCCCAAAGGCGTCCGGATGATCTCTTACATCACTGCAGGCCTGATTGCTTATGGGTTTTTGATGTTGTTCATGGCCATGGGACTGGAACCAGCTGACTGGTGGCGCACTGCGCACATCAAACCCAGTTTGTCGGCAGCTGAACAGGAGGCTTTGCGCGCGCAGGTGGGGGATTACAACACTGCCTATGCCGTGGTATTTGGTCAAAGCTTGTGGATCATCGTGGGATCGCTCTTTGCCTTTTTAATTTCTCAGGTGGTAGATGTAGCGGTTTTTCACCGTATTAAGGCTAAAACAGGGGAAGGCAAACTCTGGGTGCGCTCTACCGGCAGCACGCTGGTATCCCAGTTTCTCGACAGTTTTGTGGTGGTGTTCATTGCCTTGTACATTGGTCAGCAGCTGCCTTTTGCCCAAGTATTGGCTATTTGTATCATGAATTACTGCTATAAAGGTATTGTAGCATTGGTTATGACACCGGTGATTTATTGGGTTCACAATGTTATTGATGCATTTTTGGGGCATGAATTAGCAGAAAAAATGAAAAAAGCGGCACAGGGTTCGGAATAATATTCCGACCAATGAAGGGCTCGGGTCCGTCAAGGGGTATAGGTAGGGTTGAGGGCAGTGTTATCTTCGCCGCTCAATTATTTTGCTATGAAATCCTTTTTAGGTTTAGTTCTGTTTTGCTGCACCGGTTGGGTCTTGAGTGCCCAAGATAATGCCAATAATTACCAACTAAAGGTCAAAAAAGCCATCGGAGCCATTCAATTGGATGGCGCCTTGTCAGAGCCTTCCTGGCAAACCGGCAGCGAAAAAGCAGACCATTTCAAACTCTGTTTCCCCAATGATACAGCCTACAGCAAATGGCCCACAGAGGTGCGCATCACTTTCGATGATCGCAACCTTTATGTAGGCGCTGTTTGTTGGGAACAACGATCTGATTATACGGTGCAAAGTATGCGTCGCGACTTTGGCGGCGGCACCACCGATGTATTCAACATCCTGCTGGAACCCAATAAAGACGGCCAAAATGGCTTTATCTTCAGCGTTAGTCCACTCAATGTGCAACGGGAGGGCCTGATCAG
>JAEUUS010000470.1 GCA_016787545.1 Saprospiraceae bacterium | reverse complement strand
TAAATGACCCCTAAATGACCCCTAAATGACCATAAATGCCCCCTAAATGACCCCCTAATTGACCTAACCAACCCAATCAACCCCTTTCCTCAGCCATTCCAGGGTATCTGCTTCGGGGCTTCCGGGCTCAGGCTGGAGATTATAGGCCCATTGGGCGGTGGGAGGCATAGACATGAGGATGCTTTCGGTTCTGCCGTTGGTTTCCAAACCGAATTTAGTGCCACGGTCCCAAACCAGGTTAAACTCTACATAACGGCCTCTACGCAGCATTTGCCAGCGTTTTTCGCGTTCGGTGTAGGGTCTTTGAACGGCTCTTTGCAATAATTCTGTGTAGGTTGGGGCAAACGTTTCACCAACTGCCAAGGAAAAATCGAATAATTGTTCCTGGGTGAACCCTGTTTTTTCGTCGAGGTAATCGTAAAAAATGCCGCCTACGCCACGTGTTTCTTTTCGGTGCCGGATATAAAAATAGTCGTCAGCATGTTTTTTAAAATCCGGATAGAAGTGTGGTGCAAACCGATCACAGGTTTGTTTTAACTGCTGGTGAAAGTATTGTGCATCTTCCGGCACCACATAATGAGGGGTGAGGTCTATTCCTCCGCCAAACCACCAGCGCTCGCCGCCAGATGTTTCGAAATACCGCACATTCATGTGAATAATGGGCGCCAAAGGGCTGTGGGGATGCAATACGATAGATACCCCGGTGGCAAAAAAATCGGTAGGCGCCAGGTTCATGGCTTTGGCAGTTATTTCAGGCAGCGGACCATGAACCGCCGAGAACATAACGCCTCCTTTTTCAATCGTGTTGCCTTCCAGCACACGACTCCGTCCTCCCCCACCCTCCGGGCGCGTCCAGTTGTCTTCAGAGAAGATGCCCCCGCCATCAGCCGATTCCAGAGCCTGGCATATATTGTCTTGTAAAACACGGAATCTGTTGGCGATGAGCTCTTTATCTATCATTGAACGCAGATTTTTATTTGGAACGCGGATTGATTGGAACGCGGGTGACGCGGATTTTTTTATTTGGAACGCGGATGACGCAGGTGACGCGGATTTTTTTATTTGGAACGCGGATGACGCGGGTGACGCGGATTTTTTATTTGGAACGCGGATGACGCGGGTGACGCGGATTTTGAAAATTGCCTTCGGCAATTTGTGTATTAGCTGAAGCCAAAATCTCCAGTTAACAAACAAAAAGCTGCCGAAGGCAGCATAAAAATCCGCGTCATCCGCGTCATCCGCGTTCCAAATAAAAAATCCGCGTTCCAAAAAATCCGCGTCATCCGCGTTCCAAATAAAAAATCCGCGTTCCAAAAAATCCGCGTTCCTACCCGCGTTCAAAAACACAAAAGTGAGGTTTTCATCCGCGTTCTGAGTCAAAAACGTGCAAGGATTTTTACTACCGCATCTAAATCCTATTTTTGCACCGAACCCCGTCACCCCAATATGTATCGTGGATAAGTTTCCGTTTGATAAACAGTACGATTCTTCAGATTGCGGAGCAGCTTGCCTGCGCATGATCGGGCGGCATTATGGCCGGTACTATTCTATTGAATTCCTTCGACAATTATCGCATACCGATAAGGTGAGCGCATCATTGGCCGGCATTGCAGAAGCTGCCGAAAAAATTGGTTTTCGGACATTGGGAGTCAAAACCGGGTTCAACCGCTTGTCGAAAGACATTCCTTTGCCCTGTGTAGCGCACTGGAAGCAGGACCATTTTGTTGTCATTTACAAAATATCCGGCGGCAACGTCTTTATAGCCGATCCTGCAAACGGAAAATCCCAAATGAAGGAGCAGGATTTTCTGAACGGCTGGATCAGCGATGTGGTCAATACGGAACCTCAGGGCATTCTACTGTTGCTGGAAACAACCCCTGAATTCTACAAACGAGAAGGGGAAAAGACCAATCGCTCCGGCTTCAAGTTTTTGCGGCCGTATGTACTGCAACACAAAGGATTGATCTGGCAATTGGGCATTGGCCTGGTATTAGGCAGTATCATTCAACTGGTTTTCCCATTCCTGATGCAGGCGCTGGTTGACAAAGGTGTGCAGTTGCGTGACCTGAATTTTGTGTACCTGATCCTTGGGGCACAGGCAATGCTGTTTGTCAGTCAGATACTGGTGGAATTTATACGGGGATGGATCCTGCTCCATATTGGCACCCGGATTAACATCAATCTGATATCCGATTTTCTGCTCAAACTGATGCGCCTGCCCATGTCGTACTTCGATGCGAAAATGACCGGCGATCTGTTACAACGGATTTACGACAATGAGCGTGTAGAGCGTTTTTTGACTTCTTCTTCCCTGGTTACTTTGTTTTCGTTGGTAAATCTGGTGGTATTTGGCGGGGTACTATTGTTCTATAACGCACTGATTTTTACGGTGTTTATGCTGGGTGCACTGGGCTATTTCGGCTGGGTTTGGCTTTTTATGGCCCGCCGTCGCTCACTGGATTACCGCAGGTTTGAACAAATGGCCGAAAACCAGAATGCGCTCATTCAAATGGTGAATGGCATGCAGGAAATTAAGTTGCACAATGCCGAACGCCAGAAACGCTGGGCCTGGGAACGCATTCAGGCGCGTCTCTTCCGGGTAAATGTGCAGTATCTATCTACCGATCAGTCACAACGCGTTGGGGCTGCGTTTATCAATGAAGGAAAAAATATCATTATTTCCGTACTGGCTGCTCAAGCAGTGATCAATAACCAGATGAGTCTGGGCGCCATGCTGGCGGTTCAATACATTATCGGACACATGAACGCGCCCTTGGAATCGCTGGTGCAATTTCTGCTACATGCGCAAGAGGCCAAGATCAGTCTTGAGCGCATGAACGAGGTGCATCAAAGAGCAGATGAAACAGCCAATGAAGACTCCAAAGTGAGTGATTTGCCCAAAAACGGCGAATTAAGCCTGCAAAACGTATCCTTCCGATATGGAGGCCCTCATGACCCCTGGGTACTAAAACACCTTAACCTGCATTTTCCACATGGCAAAACAACGGCTATTGTGGGCACTTCTGGCTCCGGCAAAACGACCTTGCTCAAACTCTTATTGCATTTTTATACGCCACAGGAAGGAAGTGTCCGACTCAACGACTTGAGTCTTGACAGTTTCCTGCCCAGAACCTGGCGGTCGAGCTGTGGTGTGGTGATGCAGGATGGATTCATTTTTAATGACACCATTGCCCGGAATATAGCGCTGGGTGTAGAAAATATTGACCGGGTAAAGCTTCTGGAAGCAGCAAAAACAGCTAATATTCAAAGTTTTATTGAAAGTTTACCACTTGGATACAACACCAAAATTGGTCAGGATGGAACCGGGCTGAGTCAGGGACAAAAGCAACGCCTCCTAATCGCAAGGGCATTATACAAGAATCCACAATACATTTTCTTCGACGAGGCGACTAATGCTTTGGATGCACACAACGAAAAAGTGATCATGAACAACCTTGAAACTGCCTTTTATGGTAAAACGGTTGTTATAGTGGCACACCGA
>JAEUUS010000396.1 GCA_016787545.1 Saprospiraceae bacterium | reverse complement strand
GAATACCAACAGTTGGTGGCTGCTGCCAACATAGCCAACCAGTCGCTCGACTAAACCTTTCTATCAGTACATAATATCGTTCAAAAGAAACGATAAACAACAGGATTGGAGCGGAACGCTTTTAGCGTTTCGCTCTTTTTTTATGGAAAGGCGCCAAGGAAGCACCAAGGCGCAAAGACGCGAAGACACAAAGACGCAAAGTTTGAGGCAGCAAAGCTGCCAGTAAGCACGAAGGGCCAGCTTTCAGCTGGCCCTTCGTGTCTTCGTGTCTTCGCGTCTTCGTGTCTTTGCGTCTTGGTGCTTCCTTCGCGCCTTTCCATAAAAAAAGCCCGCACACCGGGGGGAAAAGGGGGCGGGCTGGTAAATTGGAATTATATCCTAACAGAAACAATCTATGCCGCTGCGGTTTCACGAACCAACAACTGGAATCCGTTTCCGTGAATGTTTACAATTTCTATGGTACTGTCCAAAGCCAAATATTTTCGAAGCTTGGTTACAAACACATCCATGGAACGGGCCGTGAAATAGGTGTCCTCATGCCAGATTTTGGTAAGAGCTTCCGAACGTGGCGTTACATCGTTGATGTATTTGCAGAACAGCTTGAGTAGCTCTGCTTCTTTAGGGCTAAGTTTCCACTGACTTTCTTCTCCCTGACGAGCTTCTGTGAAAGTCAGGATGCGCAGCGGGAAGTTGAAATGGTATTTGCCAATATTGAACTCGCGCTGATCATCACGTGGATCCGGATTTTTATTGACGCGCTTGAGTACCGCCTGGATACGCAGCAGCAACTCCTCTGAATTAAATGGTTTGGGTATATAGTCGTCAGCACCAAGCTTGAAGCCCTGCAGCACATCGTCCTTCATGGTTTTGGCCGTGAGGAAGATGATGGGCACATCTTTGTTGCGCTCACGCACATCCTTTGCAAGTGTGAACCCGTCTTTGCGGGGCATCATCACATCGAACACACAAAGATCGTAGTGACTTTTTCGAAACGCTTCGAGACCCTGGACACCATCGGTGGCGAGGTTTACCTCATAATCGTGCATTTCCAGGTAAGATCGGAGCACGTCGCCGAAATTTTGGTCGTCTTCGACCAGCAGGATTTTGTATCGAGCACTTGCCATGATGTTGTCGGTTTGAGAGTGTTCTTAAGATTAAAGTATGTTCAAGGATTGGTATTAAAAGCAAAACACATCCTTAACGTTAAACGTTCAAAATCAAGTATGTGAAATGCCTCCGGTTCGGAAAAAATGTTAAAATTTATTTTTTGCACACCCGTTTTGGACCACGCCATACCGAATCGTACAACCAAAAGTACATAAAAAAAAGTGGTTCCGCAAGCCCTGAGCTGCGGAACCACTTTTATATGGACGGTGGACTGCTGGACGTTAGACGTCCAACTCTGTCTAAGAGCCTATGTAAGAACGCTCCTTAATGCGAGGCGATACAAACATGAACACTAAGGCAGTAGCAAAACAAATGCCCGTGAACAACCAGAAAAATCCGGCGCCATGGAATTGTGCAAAGAATCCGCCGTTTTTAATGTTGGTTTGGATCACCGATACAATCACGTTACCAAGGGTTACCGACAACAGGTAACACGCCATAATGGTTGATTTCATGGTTGGCGGCGATTGTGTGTAAGCGTATTCCAGGCAAGTGATGGAGATAAGCACCTCGCCTGCTGTAAGTACCACAAATGCCAGAATCTGCCAGGAAATGTTTGGTGTTGCACCATTATCAATCCATCCTTGTACAATGGCAACTATCACGAAAGAGAGCGCCGTAAGCACCAACCCTGCACCTATTTTGCGCAAAGGAGTAACCTTTATGCCCGCTTTGTTCAGCATTGGATAAATACCAAAGGAGAAGAGTGGAATAAAGGCCAGAATAAACGCTGCATTCACAAAGGAAATCTGCTCAGCTTCCCATTTGATGCCCAACCAGTTGAGATCCATGGATTTAGCCTGTACTACCCATTCAGATTGGCTTTGATCCCAAAGCGCCCAGAAAACCGGTACGAAAGCAAATACGGAAAGTACACGCCAAACCGACTGAATACCTTCAATTTTGTCTTCACCAAAACGGCTGGATGCTGCAGAGAATCCTCCATTAGTGAGCGCATAAAGGTTAATGCCCACGAAATTACCTGGTGTAGCAAACCATTGTTTTTTGAAAATAAAGGCCAGTGCAACGACCAAAATACCCCAAACGCCCAGAATCACACCGGTACCGAATGAGGAAATTTTTTCCGGAGCCATATAAGGATACAAACCAGCCAAACCAGATGAACCATTGGTTTTAATTTCGTTGGCAATGATGGTTGGAATAGTATCAAAATACAGATAGCTCACCAGCAAAGAGAAGAATGCCGTAAGGAAAATAATCAGCTTGTTCTGATCAAATGCCGGAGGTGGGATACGGCGGTATTTGTGTCGGCCGGCCCAGAAGAAGAATACAGCAATCAACATGGCAATAGCTGGTACGCCAAACGCAACCGCAGCGCCGTAATGCGTTTTAAGGTACGGAATCAGCAAAATAGACAATACCGATCCGGCATTGATGGAAAAATAAAACGCATCGAATGCCTTGGAAATCATATGCGAGTTAGACTCGTCAAACTGGTCACCCACGTTGGCCGATACGCAAGGCTTGATACCGCCGGCGCCAATAGCGATCAACAAGAGGGATGTAGTAAACATTACCTCATTGTCTACTGAAAGTGCCACCATGGTGCTACCAATGGCATATACCAGTGATAACCACAAAATAGTCTTGTATTTACCCCAGAACCAGTCGGCAATCATACCACCAAACATGGGAAGTAGATACACCATGGCCACAAAATCGTGGGTTTTGGCATTGGCCGTTGCCTCTGCAACCTGAACAACGTTCGGATCTTCAGAACCGGTAGGATTGTAAAACTGAGCGATCATGAACGTTGTCAAAATAGCGCGAAGGCCATAATAATTGAAACGCTCCGCTGCTTCATTCCCAATGATGTACGGAATACTCGAAGGGAATTTGCCGGCAGGCTTTGTTGTGTCGGTGTTTTCTGCCATACTGTTTATCGTGTGGATGAAAGGTTGTTGATTGATCTATTGAACAGGCAAATGTGCGAATTTTTTTCGCCTGTTTGTACTTCCGCAAAAAAAGGCTGGGGAAAAGCGCGTTTTTCAGACCTTTGAGGAGTAAAATTTTGGATCCATGGTACGCGCTCCTTT
>JAEUUS010000386.1 GCA_016787545.1 Saprospiraceae bacterium | reverse complement strand
TTAAGTTCGTCGTCTGTCGAAAGCAAAGATATCCTTGTTTGGGCAGATAGTTTTTTCAATATATCTATTCGTTTCTTTAGAGGGAAACCTGTCGTTTGATGAGAAAATACAGCATAGTGAAACCTGAAACCAATTTCAGAGATTTGCAAGGATATGTAGGTTTGAACGGTGTCTATTTCATTGTCTATAACAAATGTATAAAAATCATTTACCCAATAGAAATTCTCCAGGTTAAGTGCCCGGTTAAGGAAGTTTTCGAGAACAGCTTTTTCTATTTCCTGATCAGATTCAAAGAAGAGGATTTCGTACATGGAGGATTGTGTTTGAAGGATAAGCCGAATTTACAACATACTACTCCTCCCATGCTGCCTTATCGGGATACATGACGGTATGCTTGAACTCATCGTAGTCTGTATAGTAAGCAGCATGTGGATAGCCATCTCTCTCCTGTTTGCCCGTCCAGGTAAGGTGGATCAAAGCAAAGTGCTGGTCAAAGTCAGCTTTTTTGATGGCAAACAATACATCGTCGTTCCGTTGGTCGCGACAAAATGCAGAAACCTCTCCATCAAGTAAAAAATGCTTTGGAGGATTAGTCATGAACCGGAACAGGGAGGTTTGGGTGGCGCCCAGTTCTTTCCGGAGCTCATCTTCAAAACCAATTTTCTGTTCAATGGTTAATGCCTCCCAGGGAGCCTCTACAAATGGTCTGGGGGGGCTTTCCAGGATATAATCCCGGATTAAGCTGTGATCTACGCCAGCTATATCAATACGTATGGGTGCGTCTGGAAGTTCCTGGAGGTCATCAATCGTTATGCCACCTTCTGGAAACAGAAACATACCATTCTCCAATTGCACATTCAGTCGAAGTGCATACCAAGTATTTACATCAGGCTTTTTCGCTTGCCAAATTGCCCAAACCGACTGTTGGATGTGATCAAAATAATATTCCGTTGGTATAAACTCCCCGAAAAGTCCGCCCATGGTTTCATCGCCAACCTGCAGGTTTGCGGTTCCAATGTGGTGGTTGTGTGCGTATATTTTTGACTGCATGGTGGAAAACATTGTATGTGATCAACAAACGGGGCTACTGGAATGTCACCGCTACGCGGTTTTTTTGCCCTGCGGGCTACTGGAATGTCACCGATATGGGGTTTTAGGGATAAGGAATTTGTTATGCCAACCTTTCGCTTGGGCTTTTGGCGTCATATAGATCGCAATAATTTTTCCACGGCCTCCTGATTGGTTTCTTGTAGCTTGATGGTAATGCGCTCGTTTGCATGGATGGTTAGATCTGCGTTGTAGGCGTATATAATGCCGTTTTTTATAGAAAAGGCAATGATTTGGGTCTTTGCGCCAAGTGGAACATTCTGGAAGTTTGATCCCATATCGCTATGATCTAATGAGAAATAACTACCCTGCATAACACTATTCATGTTTTTGAATACAACATAAACATAAGCGCTTACAATGCTATCTTCGGCATTAAAAGCATATTGGAGACTGGTTGTATTCGGGGTCTTGTAAAATATGTCGCAATTAATCCATCCGAGCTGATTTAACTTTACTATTTTATACAGCTTGTCATGGAACGATGCATTGACTACCCGCGCCTCGAAAGCTTTCTTTTCCTCCTCAGTCAGGGGGCGTTTGTTTTGCGCTCGTCTACGGGAAGAGTCTATCAAGCTGAAAGGCATTTCAGCCCGTTGTTCTATGCTGGCGACCCTTGGGGGTGGCAGGGTTTCAAATTTTTGCCCGGATTGTATCCAATTGAGTTGCCCTAAAGTGTCTCGTTGGCCATAGAACAAATACATTTCCTCTGATGCCAATTTTGGAAATTCTACAGATAGTGTTTTCCCTTCTTTTAGTTTTAATTGCTGCCCCTCAGAAGTGAGGTTGATGAAGTAAGCGCCTCCCGAAACCAGCAATTGCCCGTTAGAAACGGTTGGTGCATTGGCGCTTAAAAGTTGTCTCTGATTCGATAACTCCTTTAGCTCTACTTCTATGTTTTTCCCAATAGGCTGCCCGTTTTCGGCAGCAAGGTCGTCAGGGTTTATGTACAAAACCGTTCCATTTTTACCAGTTACTTTGCTCTGCAGGGCAATGGTTACACTATAAAATTGCGAGGGCTCTTCATAGCGCTTCAGAAAGTCCTGGATTCTGGAAAATTCGGTTTTTGCATCCGGCGCTGTTGACTTTCCCGAGCCATAAGCAGCAGCTGTGGACGAATTGTTTTGACAACCGATAAATCCCCAGATGGCAATAAGTAACAGGTATAAAAGGCTTTTATAGTTCATCTGCTAAAATGTATTTTGGTGTCTCTCAACAAAAGTAACTAAATTCCACTCACCCCAAAAAAAAGCGACGCCCTCCCTCAGGAAAGCGCCGCTTTTTCTGGACGTTGGACTGCTGAACGTTGGACTATTAGACCTTGATAAACGCGAAAACCTCATCCCCACCGTCCACCGTCTACCGTCCTACATATGCGTTGTCCACCAGTTTTTCAGCTTCCATCCGAGCAGGTACATAACCGGCAGGATTACCAGCGTGACAAAGGTGGCAAAGCTCAAACCAAAGATGATGGTCCAGGATAATGGTCCCCAGAACGCTACAGAATCACCACCAATGTAAATCTTTGGATCGCCGGTAGCAAACAGGCTGTAGAAGTCAATATTGAAACCTACGGCCAATGGAATCAGACCCAGGATGGCGGCCGTGGCCGTGAGCAATACCGGGGTCATACGGATCCGTCCGGCCTCTACAATGGCCTCGCGCACCTGGGTACCGCGCTCGCGCAGGATGTCGGTGTACTCCACCAGCAAAATCCCGTTTCGGACCACAATACCCGCCAGGGCCACAATACCTACCATCGACATGATTACGCTGAAGTCCATACCCGTAAGGGCCATACCCAGCAATACGCCAATGACACTGAAGATTACCTCGGTCATGATGATGAGGGTTTTGCCAATGGAGTTGAACTGGGTAATCAGGATCAGCAGGATGATAAACAGCGATATGATCAGGGCGTTGCCCAGGAAGCTGAAGGCATCGGCCATTTCAGCGTCTTCGCCGGCAAAACCTACCGTTACGCCTTCTGTCTGCGGATAGTTGGCAATGGCGGCCTTTACAGCATTAATTACGTCCGTCTGACTCGGCTGATACTCCGACGTGATGTTGGAAGAGATGGTTACAATGCGCGACTGATCCAACCTGCGAATACCGCCATAGGTGGTGGTGTATTTCACATCGGCCAGCGAGGCCATGGGTACTGAGCGCAATACGCCGCCCATATTCATGTCGCGGAACGTAATGTTCAGGTTTTCCACGGCATTGATGTTGGCGCGTTGTTCCTCTTTGAGTCGGATATTCACCGGAATTTCGTCTTCGCCGTCTTTATACTTGGTGGCTTCTTTACCCAAAATGGCCGTACGGAACTCAGAACCGATCTGGGCTGTGGAAATGCCCTCGCGGTTGGCACGGTCGCGGTCAATCTGGATATTGATTTCCGGCTTGGACACCACCATGTCGGAACGCAGTTCTTCCACACCCGGAATGTTGAGCGAGTCGAGGTAGCGTTTTACAGCGCCGGATACTTTGATCAGTGTGGCAAAGTCGTCGCCGCGCACCTCCACCGAAATAGGTTTGGGTGTAGGCGGGCCGCCTTGTTCCTGGTCTACCACAATTTCAGCGCCCGGAATGACGCCCTTGGTGGCTTCCCGGATTCTGTCCATGTATTCCTTGGTGCTTACGCCATTGCGCTGAGAGAACTCCACGAAGGCCACGCCTACCTTGCCTTTGTTGGAGGTGGCAGATCGGTCGAACTGGTCTTCAGAGGCGCCCAGGGCCACGTTGGTGATAATGGATTCCACCATCGGATTGTCTTTGCCTACCACTTCTACCACCTTGCTTTCCATTACCCGGGTGAGGGAGTCGGTGGTGTTTACATCCGTACCTACCGGCAGGGTGAGGTACACGTAAATGAAGTTAGGATCAGCTTTTGGGAACAAAACGATGTTGCGCTTGCCGGAGGCAAACATCATCAGCGACACGAAAAGCAGGGCAATAACACTGCCCATCATGAGCCACGGACGATTCAATGCAAAGTTCAGGAAGCGTGCATAGCCGTTTTGAACCGCCGGCCAGCCTTTGTCCTGGAACCATTTAACCACACCGGCCAGCACGAAACGGTAAAATGCAACAAACGCGGCAATGAACAACAGCAGGTTGCCCATGAAGAAATTGCCGTTGGCATAGAAATACAGGGTAGACAGGCCAAAAATGGCATAGCCGAAAATAGCGCGACGGCGTTTTTTAGCCGGAGGCATTTCCCGTCCTTCCCGTTTGGCGTCGCCCATGAACCACACCGCAAACACCGGGTTGATGATGTAGGCCACCAACAGGGATGCTGTGAGGGTAATGATCACCGTTACCGGCAGGAAGTGCATGAATTTGCCAAAAATACCGCCCCAGAACACCAACGGGAAGAAAGGCGCCAGGGTAGTGATGGTTCCGGAAAGCACCGGCATGAACACCTCGCCTGTTGCTTTTTTAGCCGCCTGAACGATGGTCAGATTCTTTTCGTCATGGTATATCCGGTGCGTGTTTTCCACCACCACAATGGCATCGTCTACCACAATACCCAGTGCCAGCAGGAACGCGAACAACACGATGAAGTTGAGCGTGAACCCGAGGCTTGGCAGTACCATAAAGGCCAGGCACATAGACAGCGGCACCGACAAGGCCACGAAAATAGCGTCGGTGGCGCCCATGAAGAACATCAATACGAGGGTAACCAGGATAAAACCAATGATGATGGTATTGATCAGGTCGTGCAGCGTTACGCGAGTGGCCCGACTTTGGTCGCCCGTGATGGACACTTCCAGATTGGGTGGGAAGTCGTTTGCTTTCATTTCCTCCACGACTTCCTTGATTTTGTCGGAAGCGTCGATGAGGTTTTCGCCGGTACGTTTGATAACGTTCAGGGAGATTACATTTCGGCCGTTGAGGCGGCTGAAACTCTCCTGTTCTTTGTGGCCCATGCGCACGTCGGCCACGTCTTTCAGGTAAAGTTGTGCGCCTGATTGAGACGACACGATGATGTTTTTGATCTGCTCAATGTTTTTGAAGTCGCCCCGGATAGATACCGAACGGGTCATACCGCCTACGTCCACATTACCGGCGGAAATGGTCATATTTTCATAAGCCAGCGCTGTTTCAATATCCCGGAACGTGAGGCTGGCGGCCGCCATTTTGTATTTATCTACATCTACCTGAATCTCTTTATCCAGCGCGCCCACGAGGTCAACCCGGGTGATTTCGCGCATTTCTTCAATGCGGTCTTTCAAGGCATCGGCGTAATCTTTCAGCTTGTCGAGGCTAAAATCGCCGGCCACGTTCACGTTCATGATCGGCACCTCCGAGATGTCGAACTCCGTAATGGTGGGGTCTGAAAGCAGGTCGGTAGGCAGATCGCGCGCGGCTTTGTCTACGGCGTCTTTTACTTTTTGCTTACAAAGGGGTACGTCCAGGTTGGTGTTGAACTCTACAATGACATTGGAGAAGTCCTGCACGGAGTAGGAAGATACCTTTTTTACGCCACTGATGCCCTTGAGTTGTTTTTCAATGGGTTTGGTGACGAGTTGCTCCATATCGCTCGGGCTGGCTCCGGGATAGATGGTGGAGACGAATATGGTGGGTACCACCACGTCGGGGAACTGCTCTTTGGGGAGCGCGTTGTACGACATGATGCCTGCCAGCGTTATGAGCACCGTGATGATAAAAATCGAGGTGCTATTGTCGATAGACCAACTGGTGGGTTTGAATTCTTTCATGATTGATAGTTCAAATTTCTGAAGAGGGTTTTTCAAGCGGTTGGGTAAATGCTGGCAGTTTTACACAAAAGGATTATATTTGTGAAAACTTAACAGCAAATGGGTGTCATTCATGTCCAAATTGAAGTCCTCAATGAAGAGGCAATGGCCATTCTGGAACAACTGGAGCGGTTAAATCTTATTCGTATGTTAGAGCAGAATGGCGCCAGAACCCGTAAAAAGAAAAACTGGGTTGGAGTTATTTCCAAGGAAACTGGCCAAAAAATGCTGGAACATATTGAAAACTCACGCAATGAATGGGAACGAAATATCTTCTAGACAGCAATACGGTTATTTATCTGCTTAGCAATTCATTCCCTGAATCCACGTCTGAGAAAATACAATCCATTATTGATGCGGATGATTATTTTCTCTCTGTTATTACCAGAATGGAAGTGTTGGGCTTTAATGGCAATCAGCATGAAATGGAATTAGCCACAGAGTTTATGTCTGATTCTATTATTGTTGGACTAGAGGAGGCAATAATCCTCCGCACCATTGCATTACGCAAACAACAAAAGATCAAACTTCCGGATGCCATTATTGCTGCAACAGCTTTAGTACATCAGCTTACCCTGGTTACCAGAAATTTGGATGATTTCAAAAACGTTTCTGGTTTAGCCCTGATAAATCCGGATGAACTCACAACTGCTTAAAAAGCCACTGATTCCCCGTTGTTCACTTCCTGGAAACCGGTTGAAATCACCCAGTCGCCTTTTTTCAGTCCGCTGAGAATTTCCACCTGGCCGTTGTAGTTCTGGCCTTGTTTCACCACCACTTTTTTGGCAGTACCTGCTTTTTCGCCGGTTTTTTCCACCGCCATCACAAAATCGCCATCTTCAGCGGTTTGGATGAGGTTAACCGGAATAGAAATGGCATTGGCGCTCTGGTAGTCTACAATTTTCATCACAGCCACCTGGTTGGCGCTGTAACCGCCGCCCGGCAATGCACATTCTACGGAAAAGGTGCGGGTCATTGGGTTGATGCTTTTGCTCACATAAGTAATGCGGGTGGTAATTTCTTTGTCCAGATCCGGGAAGAACACCTGCACCTGATCGCCTTTACGCACCTTGGCAGCGTAGGCTTCCGTTACGTTACCCACAATTTTGAGGTTGGTGAGGTTCAGGATATTGCACAGCGGCATGCCCGGCGCAATCGCCTGTCCTTGTTTCAGCATAACCATGTCTACCGTTCCGCTTTGAGGAGCGTAGATTTTGGTCATACCCCATTGTTCCTTGATGGTGGAAATGCTGCGTTCGAGGCTTTCTTTGCCGTTTTTAGCTTGAATAAAGGCTACTTCGGTGCCTATTTTCTGGTCCCACAAACCTTTCTGACGGTTGTAGATATCGGTAGCGGTAACGAGCTGACCTTCCAGTTCGGCCAGGCTTTTCACCATTACGGCATCGTCGATTTCAGCCAGGAGCTGACCTCTTTTCACGTTGTCGCCGTTTTTCACCAGCACACGTTTGAGTGAGCCCGGCATTTTGGCGGTAGCCATCACACTTTCCTCGGCCTCTACCTTGCCTTGCAGGTCGATGTAGTGGCGGAAAGGTGCTGTGCTGAGTTGGGTCACACCCACGGTTTTCACTTTGCGGGCGGCTGGAGTTCCGGCATTAACCTGTTTTTCCAATTCAGAAATCTGCGTTTCCAGTTTGGATTTTTGGTCTTTCAAAGCCGCCAGTTCGGCAGCCGGATCATTGGAGCCGCCACCGCCGCAAGCGGCAAGCGTAACAGCAGCCAGGGCCAGGATGGAGAGGAGCGCTTTATTTTTCATGTTGTGATGTAGTTTTTTAAATTCAGTGGGAAAGGAATTTTGGGTCATTTTGGGGTCATTTAGGGGTCATTTAGGGGTCATTTAGGGGTCATTTAGGGGTCATTTGGGGTCATTTGGGGGTCATTTTGGGTCATTTAGGGGTCATTTTGGGGTCATTTTGGGTCATTTAGGGGTCATTTTGGGTCATTTTGGGTCATTTTGGGTCATTTCCACTGTCTTTTTCCGCTGTTGGCGTCCCCGCCAACAGCAACGGCGGAGTGAGTGATTCAGGTTGTCTGGTTATATAGTCTTTCTCTTGGAGTACTCACTTTAAACTGTCAGATCAGAAGTAATTTCTTAAACATTTCGCTCCGCCGTGGTTGTTGGCGAGGACGCCAACAACGGAAAAAAATGACCTCAAAAATGACTCTTAAATGACTTCAAAATGACTCTTAAATGACCTCCAAATGACTCTTAAATGGCCTCAAAAATGACTCTTAAATGACCTCAAAATGACTCTTAAATGACCTCAAAAACGACTCTTAAATGACCTCAAAATGACTCTCCTTACTGCCCAAGCGCCTTTCTAATGGCTACTTTGGCGGTGAGGAGGTCGTACTGTGCCTGCAGCAATCCCTGCTGGGCGCTGTACAAACCGGATTCGGCCTGGGTAATCTCAAAACTGCTGCCTACGCCGGCCCGGTATTTGGTTTGGGTGGTGTCGTATATTCTTTGGGCAAGTGCCACATTTTTCTCCTGGTTCGACACGCGTTCCTGGGCGTTTAGGTACTGTTTGCGGGCAGCATCCAGTTCCAGCGCCAGGGCATTTTCCAGCATACCTTTTTGGATATCAACGGTTTGTGCAGAAATCATCGCGCGTTCGCGTTTGGCTTTGGTGCCGCCGCCGTCGTAAATCGGAATACTTACAGAAAGTCCGGCCACTGCGGAAGAAATGTAATACCACTTGTCAAAACCATCCGAATCCGAGGCGCCAAAACCACCCTGAAAACTTGGTTGCCATTGCACAAAACCGGCAACTGTTGGCATCCAGGGCTTGCCAAACAAGTCTACCTGTAGGCTGCTGAGTTCGCGACCTTTCAGCAGTAGCAAATATTCCGGACGCGCCATGAAATTGGCGGGCGACTCCATGTCAACCGAGCCGGTAGCGGCCAGCAGGGCATTGGTATTGTCGGTGAGTGAGATGGCTTCACCGATCGGCATACCCATATTAAATTTGAGGGCATTGACGATGATTTCCTGCTGACGGGCCAGGTTGCCGCGTTCGCTGCGCAGGGTGGCAATGGAGAGCTCAAGTCTGTCAACATCCAGTTGT
>JAEUUS010000354.1 GCA_016787545.1 Saprospiraceae bacterium | reverse complement strand
GGAACATGCAGAACCCAATAACCAAGGATGATTTGGCGGTAAGCATAAGTAAGTAGTGGTAGTTTTTGTGTCCGCCAATGTAAAGCAAAAAAAATGCATGGATGTCCGTTTTGTCGCCAATCTTTCAAATTAATTTTTACTTTACTAACTTTCCGGTTGATATAAACGACAAAAGTCACATAGGACGCATAAATTGTCCTTTGTGACTTTTGTGAATCAACAGAATTTTGGCGCCTGGTTATTTTTGGTTACTAACAGGTTTTTTCTCCTTTGGCTTTCGAGCTGCTTTTTCCGTTTTCTTTTCCGCTTTCCGCTCGGCTTTATGCGCTTCTTTCCGGGCCTTTCTCTCCGCTACCAGTTCGTCATATTTCTTTGCCTGTTCAGCGTTTAGTACCGCCTTGTGGGCCGTATGACGCTCCTTACGAGCTTGTTCTAGCTCAGCTTTGCGCGCTTTCTTAATTTCCTGATGCTTCACTTTGTACTCCTGGTCAATCTTGTCAAAAGCTGCTTTTTGCTCTTTGGAAAGATTGAGCTCCTTCGCCATTCCCGGATCAGCATGATGCCCCGGATGTTCCACATTTTTATTGGCAGGCTGGGTGGTTTGCGCCTGCAAGGAGGCGGTAAAGATCAAGGCAAACAGGCCGATCATCCATTTCAATTGCTTGTTCATATGCTATTCAAGTTGTGTGGACGTTGCCGCCCTTTTCATGATTTCTACATATAGACGAAGAAATGGCTCCAGGGATTACTCGGCCTGGCATAAATTTTTGTTAAGACTTCTCCACTTTAATCTTGTAATGGGTCAATAAACCTTCCAGATTATTCGATGCAAACCTGGCGCCCTGCAATTTGCACCGATCAGGATGTATCCTGAAATGATAGGCTGTCTGAAAATCAGCATCCTCCAGGTTGGCATAGTCAAAACCCGCATTCAACAGATTACATCCCTGAAAAACAGCCCTTCGCAGGTCTGCTTCTTCCAGGTTGGCTTCCTCCATTTGACATTGCAAAAACTGGGTGCCAGGTATTTTCAACTGAAAAAAAGAGGCATATTGCAACAGGCAATCCTTGAATGAAAAGGACAACGAAAACAAATTGGCATCTTCAAAATGCAAGCCCATTAATTTGCATGACTCGAAAGAATTGTCCCGAAAGGCTGTGCTTTTAAGGGTAGCCGTACTCAGATCGCAGCGCACCCATCGGCACTGTTCAAATACCAGTCCGGACAAATCCGCACCGGATAGCTGACAATCCATAAACACACAATCCTCGTATTCGCCTGGTTCAAGTGTGTTTACGGATTGAAATTTTTGATTGGAAAACATTGGAACTACTTTGATGCAAAAATAGAGATTATTCAAGCATCATTATGGGCGGTACAACCTGAAGTGTTCATTTTCAAACATCAGATGGTAGGGCAATATGGAATCATTCAAGTGCCGATCTATCAAAACATATTGCAACCCATCTCTTTTAAAATCTGGCATCCAGTCGGTTTTATAAGGAACATCCTGATTTACCGTCCAGCCTCTCCGTTTGGCCCAAAACATCATTGTGGGGTTGAATTGGCCGTTATTCACCATTATTTTATCCGTCTGGCTGGTATAGGTTTCCATCAGAGATGGCAATTCCATTAAATATACCCGGTTTTTCGGAGGAATTTGGGCCTTATTCCGGGTAGCCATCCAACCTGTTGCAAAAATCACCAAGGCGATCCCATGTACATAAACCTGATTCAAAGGTAACCGATCCAAAAAGTTGCCAATCAGGATAGCCAATAAGGGCACCAGAGGGATAATATAGTAATCGTGGGTTGGGAAAACGATGCCTGTTTTGAGCACAAAAGCAAAAAAGCCGAGACTATAAGTACCCACAAAAAACTTAATTGATTCATCCTGGCCGGTTAGCAATAAACTCAAACCCATTACGGCCAACAAAAAGGGAATCTTATAATGAAAAGGCGCTTCAGCCAACATTGACCAGGAGTCTTTTCCATAGTCATGTACCACTATTCGCCACCCCTCTTCAAGCGATACTGGCCAAATTAACTGGTTTTTAAACTGTTCCAGCAAATAAGGCATCCAATACCCATACCAAAAAACAACACTTATCATAACAGGCACAAGACCTAGTACCAGATTCCTTTTTGCTTTTGGTGAAAACTCATTCTGTAAAAATGGAATAATCAAAAAGGTGAGCAACAAGACGAATGGTATTTTACTCAAAATGCCCACAGCAGTTAATACAAGGCCGCCGAACAAATACCTTTTTTGTTGTGACTCCAGGTATGACCACAAAAGACTGACGCCAATCAGGGTAGTCGACAAAGCAAAGGTGTCAGGCATACTTTTTCTGGCATATTCAAACACAATGGAACCCATAAGTGCCAATAGTGCAAAATATCCAGCTCTTGGGTTTAGAACTCTGACGGTCAATCGATAAAAAAACCAAAGACCTATACACGATATACTCCAGTTAAGTAACCTGCCAAACCAGTAATGCGTTCCCAATAGTCTAAAAAAAAGAGAAAGCAAGTAGTTGAAAGCCGGAAACTCACTGGCCATGATTCCTTCTGTTGCGCCCCCAATATCAGTTCTGGGATAAAATAAATTCGGGTGATCCAGAAAATTCTCTGCAATACTCAGCGTCAGCGTTTGTCGCCAGTCGTGCTTGTCAAGTGGCGGCATCTGAATGTCTTTTAATCCCAGAAAGAAAAAAAGCAAGAGGAGGAATTGTATCCTGCGGTGGTGTTTTATTTCGGTGGTCATAACAGTAAGGTTTTCGTTCAGTTTACTGCAAACGAATACCCTATACAGTTACGCTGCCGACCACACAGACAGGTATACACTTATGCAATTCTCCGACAATTGGTCTGTCGCAGATTAGCAAATTGACGCTGAAATTGCCAGGTCAGTAGACGTTAATCGGTTACTTCCGGGCGCATTTGTGGAAAGAAGAGGACCTCCTGGATTGATGTTTGTCCGGTAAACATCATAGCAAGGCGATCTATGCCAAAGCCAATGCCTGCCGTTGGTGGCATGCCATATTCCAGGGCGCGAATAAAATCTTCATCCATGGCCATGGCTTCCTCGTCGCCACGGGCTGCCAGCTTGAGCTGATCTTCAAACCGTTCCCGTTGGTCAATTGGGTCATTGAGCTCGGAATAGGCATTGGCAACTTCCTTCCCGTTTACAAACAACTCAAAACGTTCAACCAGGCCAGGCTTGGAACGGTGTTTTTTGGTAAGCGGCGACATCTCTACCGGATAATCAATCAGGAAAGTGGGTTGAATGAGATGTTCTTCTACCTTTTCGCCAAAAATCTCATCAATGAGTTTGGCCTTACCCATGGATGCATCAATATCAATATGCTCCTTTTTACAATAATTGCGCAGATCGGCTTCTGATGCTGTTTCCACATTCAGCCCGGTATACTCCTGAATGGCATCGAACATGGTCAGGCGCCGATATGGACCGGCAAAATTTATGATGTTTTCGCCCACCTGAGCGGTGCTTCCCCCATCCGGATGAATGGCGCGGGCTACTCTTTCCAGCATTTGCTCCGTTACTTCCATCATCCAGTGGTAATCCTTGTAAGCTACATAGAATTCCAGCGCTGTGAATTCCGGATTGTGGGTGCGGTCCATACCTTCATTCCGAAACATTTTGGCGAACTCGTAAACGCCATCAAAACC